>NZ_WHJF01000166.1:0-8421 GCF_011682185.1 Massilia genomosp. 1 | reverse complement strand
GCGCCTTGCCGCGTTGTGGGGCCGGTCTCGGGGGAGCTGACCGAAGTGGTGGTTGGCGTTGGGGGCGGGGTTGGCGTTGGCGTGGGCGTTGGCGTTGGCGTTGGCGTTGGCGTTGGCGTTGGCGTTGGTGTCGGGGTTGGTGTCGGGGTCGGGGTTGGCGTCGGCGTCGGCGTACCCGACTCCCACACAATATCGTCAATCGCCATCTGGAACGGCGCCGTCGGCAGTTGCGTCGCCTCGCTGGAAAACTGGAACAGGTCCAGCATCGACTGCAAGGCCACTTTCGGCCCGACCAGGGTCGATACCGGAATCGTCGCCGTGGCCCAGTCGCCGTTGCGCACCAGGCCATACGTGGTCGCATTGGCCGGGAACTTGACCGCATTCTGATTGGTGTAGGTATCCTGGATACTCACGTTGAAGGCCACATTGGCCGGAATCTTGATGCGCAATTTCAGGTTGCCATTCCTGAAATTGCTCATATCGTGCGCCTGGCGCGATTGCACGCTGCCGCCGAACCACTGGTTGGGCGCGGTGTAGTTCAAGGCCATGACATTGCTGCCCTCGAACGGCGCGATATTGCCGGCCGACATGGACGCGTTATTCCACACGAAGATATCGGAACTGGCGCCGGCCACCTGCTTGTTGTTGACGGCGGTGTTATCGGTGAAGACGCCGAACTTGCCCACTTCCGGCGTCGACTGGTTGCCCAGCTTGACCGATCCCTTGCCGTCGAGCTGATACACGCGCACATAATCGACGTACATGGTGCCCGGCAGCGGCGCGGTGACTTGTCCGGGCGCGGCGGCGTCGGTGAAGTTGCCGCCCACGGCCAGGTTCAGCAGCAGGTAGAACGGCGCTTGCAGCGCGCTCGAATTGACCGGCAGCGGGTTGTCGTACAGATTGTGCTCGACACCGTTATCGACGACCGTAAAGCGCATGTGCGACTCGGTCCAGTACAGGCGATAGGTCACAAAGCGGTTCGCCATCGAGGTCGGCGCGACATACCAGTTCTTGGTTTGCCACGCGGTCGAGGCCGCGCAGCTTTCGTTACCCGGCACGCAGGCGGTCTGCTGATAGGTGATCACGTTCGAGCCGACGAAGCTGTCGATCGGCGCATTGCCGGCGGCGGCGCGCGCACTGGCCCGGTGGCCCATCTCGAGAATATCGATTTCGCCATTGCGCGGCCAACTCTGCGGGCTGGAACCGAGCAACCATGCGGCCGGCCACAAGCCGGTGCCGAGCGCCGGCGTGCTCACGCGCATTTCGATCATGCCGTACTGGACTTGCACCTTGCCGGCCGAGGTTACTTTGCCGGAAGTAAAGGAATTGCTGCCGATCGTCTGGCGCTGGGCCTTGATCGCCAAGGCGCGCGAGTTCGATTCGAACGGCACGTTCACGATCGACAGGTTGTTCGGGCTGTAGTACTGCAATTCCTGGTTGCCATAGCCGCACAGGTTGATCTGGCAACCGTTGCCGTCGTCCGCCGTCCACACCAGGCTGTTCAGGCTGGGGCCGTTGAATTCTTCCGACCACAGCAATTGCCCGATGACGGGATTGGTCACGCTGGCGTGCGCGCCGGCGCCGTACATGGCGAGAATGCCGCCCGCGATGGCGGACAGCATGCATTTCCGCTTTGCCTGGATGTTGTTTTGATTTTTCACAATGTCTCCTGATAACTGCTCTTCATAAAAGCGGCGTCGGGCCGGAAAGCGCTGTGGTAGCGCTTCGACCATCGCTGACACCGCGCTGTGCCGAACTGCGCAAAATGCGGGGGCCTGTTGAATTATTGGAGCAAGGAAACAACCCGTTCCCTCCATTATGGAAACGCTTCCAACTCAGGCAGGAGGAATATATGCCGCCTGAATTTTGATGTCAAGATAAAAAGAATTGCATGTTGCGCACGCCGCACGCACGCGCCGGCACGGCTGCACGTCTACCAGCGCGAGGCGTGGTCCTCGGTCACGCCCGCCAGCCGCGTCACGGCCCGGCGCGGCGCATCCATGCTGGCCCTCACCCACCCGGAAAACGTGCCGATCGGCTGCACGTAACGGCTCGCCGCCACCAGCAGGTTCTTGTCTTCGCGCCGGCACCCTTCCGGCGTGAAATGCAGGTCGAGCAAACCATCGTCGGTGAACACATGCCAAGGCGCCATCGGATCATGCTCGTTGAAATCGAAGGTGGCCGCGCCCAGGCCGATCAAGCGCCCGTCCAGCCACAAGGCGTTCTCGTGTACGCCAAAGTAACCGGCCTGCAGGTTGAAGCCGAGCACCAGGCTGTGCGCCGAGGCCCAGCGCCACGCCGTCTCGCGCGCCAGCAAGCCGTTGGAATAGTCGAAGCTGGCCACTCCGCCATCGAGCGCATAGGCTTGCGTGCCCACGCGCACGCTGCCGCCCAGCGCCAGGCCCGACGATTTTTGCGTCGCATGCACCGCCCCGCCGCGCACCGGCCCGACGGCCAGCAACAGCGGTGCGCCGGGCGCGTCAAAGGCGGCCTCGATCTCCAGGCCCTGGCAGCGCAGCGACAGCGCGCTGGCCGACATGTCGATACGGCTGGCGCCGAACCTGAAACGGCTGTGGCCGCCCGCGTGCCCGGCCAGGCGCGCCGTCAGTCCCGGCACGCCGTCGCGCGAGAAGCCGGCCACCACCTCGCGCCGGGTGCGCTCGAACACGTAGGCAAACGCCGTGTTGGTCCAGCCCACATCGACGATGGCGATGCCGCAGAACAGCTGATCGGTGGCGATTGCGGTGTAGTGCCAGCGCTTGTGGTGAAAGCGCCGCCACCAGCGGCTGCGCGCGTGCGGCGCGGCCAGCAGGGCCCAGTCGAAGCGCGTGGCAGCGCCGGCAAAGCGGCCGAAGGCGGGATGGCCGTCCGCTGCAGGAACGGTCAGGGGTGCGGCGGAAAGTGGCGTCATCGCGGTGGCAAGGTGGCAAGGTGGCGGCGGTCGCCCAGCCTAGCAGATGCGGCCCCGCAAGGGCAAGATGCATGCGCCAGAAATGGAAAAACCCTCCGCCGCGGGCTGGAGGGCCTGGGTTCCTGCCGTCGATCCTTACTGGACCGTGAGAATCACCTTGACGGTATCGTCCACGGCCGACTTGTCGATGTAGCCGATCGCGCTCACGTCGGCCGCGACGGCTTTTTTCACCTCGGCGGCCGAGTGATATTCCTTGGGCGCCGTGCCCTTGCCGGTAAACACCAGCTTGGTCCAGATTGCCTTGACCTGGGCCGGCTCCTTTTGCAGCACCTTGGTGTAGAACTCGGTGCGGATGGCCGCGCCCTCATTGAATTCGATCGGCGTGAACAAGGTCGACTTGCCGATAAAAAACTGACCGGCCTGCTCGCTGAACATGCGCGTGGCCGGGTTCTTCGGATTGACGATCACCACGATTTCCGCAAAGGCGGGCAGACCCGCCGCAAACAAGCCTGCCGCCAGCAGCATCTTGCCGATTATTGTCTTCATCCTGCTCTCCTTAAAATACAAAGTCGATACCGGCGGCATATACGTTGACGGTATCGTGGAACCCTGGCTTGGCGCGCAAAAAGGTACCGGCGCCGTCGCGCGGCTTGATGCGGTCGACCTGCACCTTCAAGGCGGCGGACTTGGCAAAATCCCAGCGCACCCCGATCGCGTTGGTCGACTGCTGGGCCGCCTTGACCACGCCATTGACCCCGGCCGCGAGCGGCGCCAGCGGGCCGGCCGTCGGCAAACCGGCATACGTGCGGGCATTGTCCTGCTTGGTGTCGCCATAGAAGTAGTACGGCGTGATCTTGCCGAAGCGATAGCCGAACATCGCGTAATACGAATTGGTGTCCGGCACGATGCGCGAGTCGGTCCTGCGGATCGCATACTCGGTCTGCACCAGGAAATTCTTGTAGTCCATCGTGAAGCCGGCCGAGGTGAACGAACCGTCCACGTCGGTAATGCTGAGATCGTTCGCGACCTGGACCAGGCCGACCCGGCGCAAGGTGGCCAGCAAGCCGTCGAGCTGTTCGCTGTCCTGGATCGTCACCTTGGCGTCGGCACGGCCGACGCGCAAGGTGAACGGACCGTTTTCGGCGACGATATGAATCATCGTGGCCGGCTTGTAAGTGACCCGGTTGTCATCGGTGATTTTGGCCGATACATTGCCGATACCGGCCTGTGCGGTCACCGTGGTCTCGCCGAAGCTGTGCTGGTACACCAGGTCGACGCCGTCGAAGGAATCGCCATTGACCTGGCGATACACTTCGGTGGGCGGACGGATCATGGTATTGGCGTAACCAACCTGGCGGAAATCCGAAATCATGTAGACCGGCATGCCCATGCGACCGACGCGCACCGACAGCTCATCATTGATCTTGAATTTTGCAAATGCCCACGCCAATTCCGCGCCCCAGGCGTCGCGCGCATTCTTGCGCGCCAGGCCCTGCACGGTAAACGACAGCCAATCGTTCATCTTGACCATGCCCTGGATACCAAGATTGGAATCGACCCCGGGACGCGGGTTCTTGCCCACGCCGGCTTGTTGATTCGGCCGCGCGAATTCGATGTCATCCGTATCGGTCGCGGTCAGGGCCGCGGTACCGAATCCGCTGATCGTCACGGTAGGCCCATCGGCCGCCTGCGACGACATGCTGAAAGCTGCCAGGATGACTGAGACCATGGCAAGACGCAGTGGTTTATTCATATTTTCTCCTCGATAGTTCGCTAGTGCTGAGTCGCTAGTGTGGGACACGAGTAAGCATTTGTGTACAGCGATGCGGCTTAATTCACGAAAGCGTTGTATCGAAGGAACATAGGCAGGTATTGGCGCGCTTGAACATGGCCTAACAAATAACCTTCTCCGTAAACCGTATTTTTATGGCATGCCAGAAGAGACAATATTCAGACATGACGAAGCGCAAGCATGAATTACGCTTGGCAAGCAAAGACGAAGCAGGAGGAAAACAATGATGACTGCGGGGATCGTGCGAGGAGGATTGCGCCAGTCGCGATGACGGGCGCAAGGGGGCCAACTGATGAGAACGGCCCGGCGCACGCGCGCGGGCCGCCATCGCTTACTGCACTGTCAGGATGACTTTCACGCTGTCGTCCACGGCCGACTTGTCGATGTAGCCGATGGCACTGACATCGGCGGCAACCGCTTTCTTTACCTCGGCCGCCGTATGGTATTCCTTGGGCGCCGTGCCCTTGCCGGTGAACACCAGCTTGGACCAGATGGCCTTGACCTGCGCCGGTTCCTTCTGCAGCACCTTGCTGTAGAACTCGTTGCGGATGGGCGCGCCTTCATTGAACTCGACCGGCGTGAACAAGGCCGACTTGCCAATAAAGAACTGGCCCGCCTGCTCGCTGAACATGCGCGTGGCCGGGTTCTTTGTGTTTACGATGACCACGATTTCCGCCAGGGCGGGCACGGTTGTGGCGCACAAACCCGCCGCCAGCAGCATCTTGCCGATAATTGTCTTCATGTCCGCTTCCTCAGAATACGAAGTCGACGCCGGCGGCGTAGACATTGACCGCATCGCGGAAACCTGGCTTGGCGTTCAGGAACGTGCCCGAGCCATCGCGTGGCTTGATGCGGTCGACCTGCACCTTCAGCGCGGCCGATTTATGGAAGTCCCAGCGCACGCCGAGCGCATTGGTCGACTGCAGGCCGGCCTTCATCGCCGTGTTCACGCCGGCCGACAGCGCCGCCAGCGGGCCGGTCGATGGCAAGCCCGCGTAGGCCCGATCGCTGTCCTGCTTGACGTTGCCATAATAGTAGTAAGGCGTGATCTTGCCGAAGCGGTAGCCGAGCATCGTGTAGTACGAGGTGGTGTCGTGGATCACCAGCGAATCGGTCCTGCGCACGGCGTACTCGCTCTGCACCAGGATGTTCTTGTAGTCCATGGTGAAGCCGAGCGAGGTGAAGGAACCGTCGACGTCGGTGACCGACAGGTCGCTGGCGACCTTGTCCATGCCGACCCGGCGCAGGGTGCCCAGCAAGCCGTCGAGCGTTTCGCTGCCCTGCAGGCTGACCTTGGCGTCGGCGCGGCCGAAACGCACGGTGAACGGGCCGTTTTCAGCGACGATATGGATCGTGGTTGCCGGCTTGTACTCGACCCGGTTGTCGCTGGTAATCTTGGTCGACATTTTGCCGATACCAACCTGCGCGGTCACGGTGGTGTCGCCAAAATTGTGCTGGTACATCGCATCGATACCGTCGTAGGAATCGCCGTAAATCTGGCCGTACACTTCCTGCGACGGACGGATCATGGTGTTGGCGTAGCCCACCTGGCGGAAATCGGAAATCATATACACCGGCATGCCGATGCGGCCGACGCGGATCGAGATTTCGTCATTGACCTTGAACTTGGCGAACGCCCAGCTCAGTTCGGCGCCGTAGGAATCGCGCGCATTCTTGCGGGCCAGGCCCTGTGCGGTCAACGACAGCCAGTTGTTGATCTTGGCGGTGCCCTGGATGCCGAAATTGGAGTCCACGCCGGCGCGCGGGCTGTTGCCCACGCCAGCGGCCTGGTTGAAACGCGCGTACTCAACGTCATCGGTATCGGCGGCCGTCAGGGCGGCAGTGCCGAATCCGCTGATGGTGACGGCAGGAGCATCATCGGCTGCGTGCGATGAAACACTGAAGGCTGCCAGGATCGCTGTGACCAGGGCCAGGCGCAGTGGTTGATTCATTCTTTGTCCTCAAAGGTGTAATTGTTTCAGGGAACGGATTGTGGACTACGGGCAACTATTTGCATACCGAGGACCACTTCAAATTCGCTGAATCGTTGTATTGAGGAAACACAAGCGGGGATGGGGGCGCTTGCCTATGGCCGAACGAATAATCTTTCGCGCGCAGGGTTGCGGGGTGGTGACAGCCGGCAGCGTGATGCTGCCGGCCGGGTGCGTGGTCAGTTGGGAAGCAGTACCAGGAACACCATCGCCAGGCCGAACAGCATTGCCGCCTGCAGGCTGAAAACGACAGCGGGAATTTGCAGCTCATCAGGAATTTTCATGATCACCTCCACACCTTGTTTGCATGAAGGCTTAGATTCCCCGCATGCCGCAAAGTTCCATTTTCTTTGAAGCAAGCCTAACGTTTTGGCAAGGGAATGAACTCGGTCTCGCCGGGCATTTTTGTCGAAGCGCTGCTGCTCCCAATCGTCGCAAGCGCGCGCGATGCGCTCCTTGCTCGACGCGACGAAATTCCAACGAGGTGTCAGGTCTGACATTCGGACACGAGCTGAACGATAAGGTCTAACGAGGTGTCAGGTCTGACATTCGGACACGAGCTGAACGATAATGTCATAACAGGTCTAACGAGGTGTCAGGGTCTAACGAGGTGTCAGGTCTGACATTCGGACACGAGCTGAACGATAGTCCAACGTGGTGGCAGGTCTGACACCACGTTAAGACAGATTAATTGCCCAGTTCGTGTCCGAATGTCAGACCTGACACCCGATTAAAGACAGATTAATTGCCCAGTTCGTGTCCGAATGTCAGACCTGACACCCGATTATTGGGATTGCGGACTTGCTGCAAACTTCCCCGGCAAACACAGCCTAACGTTTTGGCAGGGGAATGAACTCGGTCTCGCCGGGTACCTTGTCGAAGCGCTGCTGTTCCCAGTCGTCGCAAGCGCGCGCGATGCGCTCCTTGCTCGACGAGACGAAATTCCAGACCATGTAGCGGTGGCCGTCGAGCGGCGCGCCACCGATCACCACGAACTGCGCGCCGGCGCCGGCATACACGCTCGCGCCGGTGCCAGCGTCGAGGTACGCCATCGTGTTCGGCGCCAGCAACTCGCCATCGATGGCAATCTCGCCCGTCACCGGATAGATCGCCACTTCCTGCGGCAGGTCGTCCAGCTCGATGCTGCGGCCCGCATCGAGCGCGATGTCGAGATACAGCGTTTCGCTGAAGGTGGCCACCGGCGACGTGTGGCCGAAGGCGCTGCCGATCAGCACCCGCACCAGCGCGCCGTCGAGCTGCGCCACCGGAATCGCGGTCGCCGGCGTGTGTACAAAGCTTGGCGCGTCTTCCTCGTGCGCGCGCGGCAGCGCGGCCCACAGTTGCAAGCCGTGCGAGCGGCGCGGCTTGCCGGCCAGGTCGAGCGGGGTGCGCTCGGAGTGGACGATGCCGCTGCCGGCCGTCATCCAGTTGATCGCGCCCGGTTCGATGCGCTGGACCGATCCGACGCTGTCGCGGTGCTCGATGGCGCCTTCGTACAGATACGTCACCGTGGCCAGGCCGATGTGCGGATGCGGGCGCACGTCGTGATTGGCCTCGGCCGGCGCGTCGATGGGACCGAAGTGGTCGAAAAAGATGAACGGCCCGACCGCCTGCTTGGCGGCGGCCGGCAGCACGCGGCGTACCCGAAAGCCGCCGCCGATATCTTTTTCGTGCGGCTTGAAGAAGTGGGCCACGCTCATGCCTGCACCAGTGTGGTGGTGATCTCG
>NZ_WHJF01000165.1:0-8559 GCF_011682185.1 Massilia genomosp. 1 | reverse complement strand
CGAACCGTTCTAACCGCACGATCAAAAACAGCGCCGTGGCCGGCGCTGTCAAGACGCTAAAATCGCTCGGGGTAGGACCATCGTTTTACGTGAAAACCGGGCCATCAACTCGCGTGATCACACTCACAACTGGCCAGATTGCTCGATACCGAGCAAGGCCGGCTGGCCTCGCTCATGCCGGGTACGGCCCATGCGGCGGCGATGCATGCCGCGCTTGCCGGTTTTCTTTCCGCATGGCCAGGCCAGGACCCGGCGCGTGCCGGACGCATGGCCTCCGACCTGATGGCGTTGATCAGCGCGCTGACCGATGCGGCCGGACGGGTGGAGACGACAATTTCGCCAGCCCTGGCCGACCCGATTGAAGGGGCGGTGCTTGGTTATCTGAACGCACTGGGCGCAAGTGTACCGTCATCGGGCTAATGGCAGGCAGTCCCCGACCTGTCCGCGAGCGCGAGCGCGACAGCGCCACCGCACCAAAAGTCCATCCGATGCCCACCATGCGCAGCACCTTCCCCCGGCCCCCGCCAATCCTGATGTGCCCGGCGTCACCCCAACGCCTGGCCAGCCGCGATCGCAAGGCATAGCCTGACCTGCGCCAGTTACGGGCGCGGCGCTTTACCTAAGGTGAAATCAAGGACACCCGCTTTCCTCCTGCAGAGGACGGGTTGACTTGATGCATTCACTTAGCGGGAGACAGACATGAAAACGAGAACGACAACACACCAACGTGAAAATGGCTGGACACGTTGGCTACTGTATCCGCTTGTCGCGCTGGCAGCATGGGCCGCCAATCCACAAGCGGCCCTGTCGATATCAACGGCAAGGGACAGGTCGCGTTCACCGAGGATGTCGGGAACGACCGGACCATGGCGAGGTTCTACGACGGAAAGACTTTCAGCAATCTCGGCACGCTTGGCGGTGCGGGTTCCTTCGTCAACGCGCTCAATGATGTCGGCCAGATTACCGGTGGTTCGAACTTCAGCCCGGAAAGTACCGACACGCACGCTTACCGCTGGACTGCGCATTTACGGTTGGCATGAATGACCGCGACACGGTGGTCGGCATCATCCGCATCGTCGACGGTCCTTACCGCGCCTTCGCCTGGACCAGGCAGGCCGGCATGAAAGACCTGGGCACATTCGGCGGGCGCAGCGCCTACGCCCACGACGTCAACCAGCCCGGACAGGTTGTCGGCAGCCCCGAAACGCGCGATGGCGCAAGCCGCGCGTTCGTGTGGACCGGCGCCGAGGGCCTGGTCGACCTGAACACCCGCATCCCGCGCGCGCCGTCGGGCTTCGTGGCCACGGCCGCCCGGGGAATCTCCGACAATGGCGCGATTGTCGCCGATTCGAATGCCGGGCTGGTCCTGCTTGTTCCGACAGCCGCCACCCATGTTGCCCCCACGGTCGGCCCGATCAGGCGCAGCGGGGCCGCGCGGGTCGATATGCCCTTGTCGGTATCCGCCGGTTTCGTCGATGCCGACCCGGGCGAGACCCACAGGGCGACCTGGTCATGGGGCGATGGCAGCAAGGACGAGGCAGGCGTCGTCGCCGAAAAGAACGGCGCCGGCACCTCCAGCGGCAAGCACGTCTACCGGGCAGCGGGCCTCTACACGGTCACGCTCACCGTCACCGACAGCAGCGGACAGAGGGCGAGCCGTTCATGATCGACACGGCCGGCGCCTTGTTGGCCACGGTGTTGCCGGCTGATGATCGGAGCTCTACGATGCATCGGGAGACTCAGCGTCATGACCGGCGATGTCAAGATTCCCGATGACTGCAATACGTTTGCCCACGTCGACATCCAATCAATGTTTCGGCAGCGGCAAATATAGATGTTACCGGGCACCTCTCTGTTGATCCGGATGACGTGGCGTGGCTGCCAAGGCAGCTTCCGAGTGCTATTTAGGCACCAGTTTGCCGGTATCGCGGTCGAGTTGGAACGTACGCAGGGCATTCATGTCGGCCACACAGGCCAAGCGTTTGATCTCGTGCGAATTGCCAGCGCCACCGCCGATCAGCGAGGAAGCGAAGGCGCACTGCACCTGGCGGTCGCGCACGAACGACGCGTTCGCGGCGCGCAGCTTGATGCCGGCATCCTTGATGTAGGTATCGCTTTCATCCCAACTGGCAATCGCCGCCGCCGCCCTGGCTTCGGCCTGCGTCAGCGCCGCTGCGCTGTCGATCGCACGTTTCTTCAGGCACTCGCGAATGTCGAACTGCGAAAACTGATTGCACTCCTCAATTGCAGCGACAGCTTGTGCACGGTTGTCTGCCACGGCATGGCCCGAATATACGGCCGACGAGCAAATAAGTACCGCTACTATTCTGCTTCGCATATTCCGCTCCCTGCTTTACGCACATACGGCATCACGAAATCGAGTTTTCTTACATACATTTCATCACCTCCACCGTTATACCAGCGAGCGATATTGCTGTGGTTAATGGGGCGCCAGCCCGTAATGACCTTCGCCGTCTTTGCTTTCTGAAATTTGATAACGTCACCCTTATGCAGCACGTTCGCGCGCGGATTTAACTCCCGCAACACCTCCACCGTGCTTTTGTTTTTGCTGGCAATCCGCTCAAGTGTATCGCCGCTATCGACTTTGACTTCCTCGACCCGCGATCCAGGCTCGCGGATACTCTGGAATTCATATTTCGCCAAGCGCATCAACAAATAACCAATGGCAGCGCGAATATTGTGCGTCGGGTTAGTGCGGACCATACCGCTGCTGGTGCCCGACCGATAAGCCGGAGGCATGATCAAATCGCCGCCTTCATGATTTCCCAACAGCGCCATCATGCCCTTATCGCCAGGCACGCCGATCTGCAAGGGTTTGATTTTCCATTCAGAGGATCCTGCGCCCGTTTCCGTCCATAGCATGCCCTTGACATACAACCAGTCCAAGGCTGAATAACCGGGGGTTGCCGCCAGGTGGCGGTTATATTCATTGACGGCGACCCGAATGTCACAGTCGTGTATATTCCATTCCGGCTTGCCCGCTCCGTTCACAACTCCCTGCTGCCACTGTTCATACGTCATAAAATCCCCTTGACATCACGCTCTAGCGTTGAGGCGCACTCTCAAAGGAGAGTGATCACGATGACAATTTTAGCATTAATGATACGTCTGTAAGGTCTACATTGTCGCCGTCGCCACGCAGGGTACTTCCTCGCAGTAGGCGCGCAGCAGTTCCGGCTTGCCGGCCGGCCCGCGAAAGGCGATGTGGCCGTCGGACTGTAGCGGGACCGACACCATCACGGCCCGCGGGCGCAAAAGCAACGGCGGCTGTTAATCGGAATCAAGTAAGTGAGACTGTTGCCGGACCGGGCTACTCTTCCCAACGCGCCACAACGTCGAAGACAACAGGATCAGGCACGCTCACCGTGGAGTTCATCGCATTCAACTCATCCTGGCCAATGAGCGAGCGCACCATCTCGACACGCGCTTTCGGTCCCTGCTGGTAGGGGTGCTCGGCCGGCGTCTTGTCCAGGCAGCCCGACAGCACGCTTCGCAGCGCCGGATCGAGCAGATCGCTCACCCTGGCGACATCGGCCCGCAGCAAGGCCACCGGATCGTCGTCATCGTCATCGAGCAAGTCGAGCTCGGCGAACACGTTCAGGTACTCGCCCACGACAAACTGATCGAAGCCGGCGTAATGCAGCGTCGATGTGCCGGCGTCGTGCCAGACCATGCACACGCCCTCTTCGCCGCCGCGCAAGCGCACCAGGCAATAGGCGTCGCCCGCGCCGGAGCGTGCGAACGGCAGGAACACATTGCCGTTCTGCTTGACCGGATTGAGCCAGCCGGCGACGACGGCCTGCGCCTCCCGCGCCGACAGCCACTCGACATCGTTCAGCGCCGACAAGGCCGTGCGCCCGGGATCATCGTAGCCGTTCGCGCCGCGCTCGATCAGATGGCGCAGGGTGGCCGGCAAGGCAATCCCGGTAGATGCGGCCAATGCGTCGAACGATTCGCTCATGTATCGCTCCTTAGCAAGCCGCGTGATTAACCGTCACCACGTGGATCGCCAGCCCGCCGAGCGAGGTTTCCTTGTACTTGTCCTGCATGTCGGCGCCGGTCTGGCGCATGGTTTCGATCACGTCGTCCAGGCTCACGAAATGGGTGCCGTCGCCCTTCAAGGCCAGCGATGCGGCGGTGATTGCCTTGATCGCTCCCATGCCGTTACGCTCGATGCACGGAATCTGCACCAGGCCGCCGATCGGGTCGCACGTCATGCCGAGGTGATGCTCGATGCCGATTTCGGCCGCATTCTCGATCTGTTCATTGGTCCCGCCCAGCGCCGCCACCAGCCCGGCCGCCGCCATCGCGCAGGCCACGCCGACTTCGCCCTGGCAGCCGATTTCGGCGCCCGAGATCGAGGCGTTCTTCTTGCACAGCATGCCGATCGCGGCCGAGGTGAGCATGAAGTCGCGCACCCCGCGCACCGGATCGCTCGGACGGCAATCTTCGGCATAGTAGCGCAGCACCGCCGGGATGATGCCGGCCGCGCCGTTGGTCGGCGCCGTCACCACACGCCCGCCGGCGGCGTTTTCTTCGTTGACCGCCATCGCGTACAGGCTCACCTGATGCACCGCGTCGTGCGGCAGGTCGTTGGCGCGGTTGTCGCCGTTCTTGGCGTCTTCCGACAGCTTCCACAGATTGGCGGCGCGGCGCTTGACGTTCAAGCCTCCGGGCAGCTGGCCGGCGGTGACCAGGCCATGCGCGATACAGTCGCGCATCACCTGCCAGATCTTGTCGATGCCGGCGTCGAGGACGGCGCCATCCATGCGCGCGCATTCGTTCGCGCGCAGCATCTGCGGAATCGACAGGCTGCTGGCGCGACCGTGCGCCAGCAGCTGGTCCATCGTGTCGAAGTTGTAGGGAATCGGCGCGCTGCTCTCGCCATTGCTCTGGCGCGCCTGCGATTCGCCGGCGGCGTGAATGAAGCCGCCGCCGACCGAGTAAAAGATCCGTTCGATGACGCTGCCGTCATCGAGCTTGAGCGTGAAGCGCATGCCGTTCGGGTGCTCGGGCAGCGAGGAACTCTTGTGCCATACGAGCCCGGTGCGCGCCGAAAACGGCACTGCGTGGGTGCCGAGCAGCTTGATCGCGCCATCGAGTTCGACTTCGGCCAGCATGTCGTCGACCCGCTCCGGATCGACGCCCTGCGGCGTTTCGCCCATCAGCCCGAGGATGACCGCCTTGTCGGTGGCGTGGCCCACGCCGGTCAGCGCCAGCGAGCCGTACAGCGCCGCCTCGACGCCAACCGCACGCTCGAGCGGACCGCATTCGACCAGAAAGCGGCGCGCCGCCACCATCGGCCCCACGGTGTGGGAACTCGACGGCCCGATGCCGATTTTGAAAAGGTCGAATACGCTCATGTCCATGTTTGTCTCTTATATGTTTTATCGGTAGGGGTACAACGCATCAGGCAGCGCGCATCAAGCCGCTTTGGTCAGGCTGACGTCGATATTGGCGAGCATGTCGGCCACCAGTTGATCGAGCCCGATCTGCGCCTTCCAGCCCCAGTCGGCCGTGGCGGCGCTGTCGTCAAGGCTTTGCGGCCAGCTGGCGGCAATCGCCTGGCGGCTGTCCGGTTTGTAGCCGATCTCAAAGGCCGGCAAGGCGCGCCGGATCGCCGTCGCCAGCTCGGCCGGGTTGAACGACAGGCCGGCCACATTATAGGCCGAACGCACGGCGATGTTCTCGGCCGGGGCGTCCATCAGTTCGATGGTGGCGCGGATCGCGTCGGGCATGTAGATCATCGGCAGCGTGGTCTCGGGGCCGAGGAAGCACTCGTAGCGTTGGCCGCGCAGGGCCGCGTGGAAGATCGCGATCGCGTAGTCGGTGGTGCCGCCGCCCGGAGGCGACTTGTAGCTGATGATGCCGGGATAGCGGATGCTGCGCACGTCCACCCCGTACTTGGTGAAGTAGTACTCGCACAGGCGCTCGCCGGCCAGTTTGCTGATGCCGTAGATGGTGGTCGGGTCCATCACCGTGTACTGCGGCGTACCCTGGGGCGGCGTGTTCGGGCCGAAGGCCGCGATCGACGATGGCCAGAACACGCGCAGCGGCTTGCCCGCTTCGCCACGTTCGCGCGCCACTTCGAGGATGTTCAGCAGGCCATCCATGTTCAGGGTCCAGGCCTTGAGCGGGGCCTGTTCGCCGGTGGCCGACAGCAGCGCCGCCAGCTGGTACACCTGGGTGATGCCTTCGTCGGCCACCAGGGCCGCGAGGCGGGCTTTGTCGAGCACGTCGAGCTGGGTGTAGCGCGCCGCCTTGTAGACGTTGGCCGCGCCGATGTCGGAGGCGATGACGTTGCCCGCGCCGTGTTGCTGCGCCAGCGCGCCGACCAGTTCACTGCCAATCTGGCCGTTCGCGCCGATAATGAGAATGCGTTCCATGTTCTGTATGTCCGTCTTATTAGTGTTCTTGATTCTTGAGAATGCCCAGCTCGCGCCCGGCCTGTTCGAATGCTGTCAATACCGTATCGAGCTGTTCGCGGGTGTGCGCGGCCGACAGCTGCACCCTCACCCGCGCCTGCCCCATCGGCACCACCGGGTAGAAGAAACCGGAGAGGAGCACGCCCAGTTCGTACATGCGGGCCGCGAAACGCTGCGCCACGGGCGCTTCGAACAGCATCACCGGCACCACCGGGTGCGTGCCCGGCTTGATGGTAAAGCCGATGCGTTCGATCTCCTTGCGGAAGTAGGCCGTGTTCTCGTGCAGGCGGTCGCGCAGTTCGGTCGACGTCGAAATGCGCTCGAGCACCGACAGCGAGGCGCCGGCAATCGAGGGTGCCAGCGTGTTCGAGAACAGGTAAGGACGCGATTTCTGGCGCAAGGTGTCGATCACTTCCTTGCGCGCGGCGGTAAACCCGCCCATCGCGCCGCCCAGCGCCTTGCCGAGGGTGCCGGTGATGATGTCGATGCGGCCCATGACGTTGTGATGTTCGTGCGTGCCGCGCCCGGTCTTGCCCATGAAGCCCGACGCGTGGCATTCGTCGATCATCACCAGCGCGCCGTATTGGTCGGCCAGGTCGCAGATCTTGTCCAGCTGGGCGATCGTGCCGTCCATCGAGAACACGCCGTCGGTGACGATGACCTTGTGGCGCTTGCCGGCGGCAATGGCCGCCTGCAGCTGCACTTCGAGGTCGGCCATGTCGTTGTGCTGGTAGCGATAGCGCCCGGCCTTGCACAGGCGGATGCCGTCGATGATCGACGCGTGGTTGAGCGCGTCGGAGATGATGGCGTCGTTCTCGTCGAACAGCGGCTCGAACACGCCGCCGTTGGCGTCGAACGCGGCCGCGTACAGGATCGTGTCCTCAACGCCGAGGAAGGAGGAAAGCGCTTTTTCGAGCTCCTTGTGTACGGTCTGGGTGCCGCAGATGAAGCGCACCGACGACAGGCCGTAGCCGTATTTTTCGGTCGCCTCGATCGACGCCCGCTGCGTTTGCAGGTCGCCCGACAGGCCGAGGTAATTGTTGGCGCACATATTGATCAGGGTGCGGCCGTCGTCGGCCACCACTTCGGCGCCCTGGCGCGAGGCCAGCACGCGCTCCGGCTTGTACAGGCCCTGTTCGCGCAGCGTGTCCAGCTTGTGTTGCAGGCCGCTGAAAAAGGCACTTTTCGCTTGCTCGCTCATCATTATTCCTCGTCATGTGGTTGCCGGCTTGACCGACTGTTGGACTATGCTGTACCGTGTTCCGGACCATACGCATTCAACCGCGTCGTGCAATTCCGTTATGTCGAACACGTTTTCAATATAATGGATACTACCCAAGCCGAGTGTACTTGGCAACCCTCGGTTTCTTATATTTATGTAAATATTTTGCTTGACCACTTTGCCAAAAATCCGATGAAACAAGCTGCACCGACCAATTCCCCACCTGAAGTAGGCGCGACCTTGCAACGTTTGCGGCTGGCGCGCGGCCTGACCCTGGAGGACTTGTCGCGTATCGCGGGCGTATCGAAATCCATGTTATCGCAAATCGAAAGGGAGAAGGCAAACCCCACGATCGCGATCACGTGGCGCCTGGCCAACGCCCTGGGCGTGGCCATCGGCGAGTTGCTCTCGAGCGATACGCGGCCGGTGGAAACCATCCGCGTGGTGGACGCACACGAAACGCCGACCCTGCCCGGCGCGCACGCAGGCTACGTGCTGCGTATCCTGGGGCCGATGGATCTGGCGGGCAAGTACGAGTGGTACGAACTGACCCTGGCGCCGGGCGGCGAACTGGCCTCGCAAGCGCACGACCCCGGCACCAGCGAGCACATGACGGTGCTGCACGGCACCATGGAACTGGAAGTGGGCAGCGACAAGAAGAAGATCAAGCTGGGCGGCACGGCGCGCTATCCGGCCGACCAGAACCATGTGATCCGCAACGCCGGCAAGACCGAAGCGAAGGCCTTGCTGGTGGTGGTGCATCGCTAGCCTGAATTTTGCATAAAAAAGGGCAAGAACGCCGTAAGTGATTGATAAAATGTGAGTTATCGAGAAACACATCCATCAACACAAAAAGCACCTTGCCCGACATGAATTCTACTTCAGAACAGC
>NZ_WHJF01000164.1:0-8684 GCF_011682185.1 Massilia genomosp. 1 | reverse complement strand
CCTACTTTGATCGCCTTGGCATGCCTCGCCTCACATAACCTCAACTACTCGAACCGCCCGGTGCGGACCCGCATGCCGGGTGGTGTGGCAGGGGAGCAGCTATATTTAGCTGCCCCCTATGCCGATTAAACTGCTCAGTGCGCGAGCGCGTAAGCTGTTGCCGCACGGTCTGGCAGCAACTGTCTTTGCGGGGCGCGGCGCGTATGGGCCGTATTTCGCGCACATGAGCGCCGCCCGTCAAAACGCATAATGCTAGCAGCCGACGATCCCAAGTCCGGCAGGCTGCTAGGCCGGCGCCAGCACGATCAGCGCGCCGTATTTTTCGATCAGCATGGCAATGCCATACAGGACCGCGCCGAGCATGCCGGCGCCCACCAGCATGTTGGTCCTGAATCCCAGGTAGCAGATCCACTCGAGCGTCACCAGGACGAAAAAACATAACAGGATGCTGGCGATGACTTTCAGGTCGAGAAACACATACATCATGCTGGCCACGATCGCCAGCGCTATGAACAAAGACATGTAGTGGCTGCGCTGCGCCTTGAACGGCCACGGCGAGGCGCCCACCAGCAAGGCGACCGACAGCGCAATGGTGCAGTAGTACTCGATGCCGGCCTCGAAATAGCGGGCCGATTCCCATTGCATGCCGGTGGTGCGCATGACGCAATACGCCGTCAGCACCACCAGGTGGCCGAATACCATGGCTTTGAGCAGGCGCTCCCTAAATTCCAGGGACAGCGTGCGGGGCGTGTACATCATGCTGAACGAGAAAACCCCGGACAGGCAGACGGCGGCGAAAAATCCGAAAATGGCGGATTGGTAGCTTAATGCCAGTGCGCCGAAATAGAACATCCCCAACACACAGTCGGCGCTATGGGGCGCCAGCCGGTACAAGGGTAGCTTGTTCAGCGTTTCTCTGATGACCTTATAGGTCGTCATCATCCACGCCACCAGTATCAGGTTGCCCCAGGCGCAAAACAGCGCCAGGTAAAAAGCCTGCGCCGGCCAGATCGCTTGCGGGCGCAGCGTTCCGCAGATGGTCAAGCTCAAAAAGACCAGCTGATAAACGATGGTCGGCACTTTGCTTACGTGAATCCACAGCGCTTTTCTCATCTTGAGCAGCGTGTCGTAAAACACCAGCAAAAAGCAGATGACCGCGACGACCTTGATCAGGTTTACCCAGGACATATACTTCGCCCACAGCGATGGCTCGCTTGCCTGGGCCTGGCCGGCGGCACTCACCGCTTGCCGGAAATCGCCCGCACTGACGTATTTGCCGGTGACTTCGCGCGCGGCCGGCTCGCTCAGATAACCATCTTTCTGCATTTGCTTGATCAAGTCGGTCTTGATCGCGCCGGCAGTCGGCGCTTGTGGCGCTGGCGCCGGCGCGGGCGCTTGGGCAAACGCCCCCGCGCTGATCATCAGCATCCATCCCCAAAAGAACAAGCTGCGCAAATTGACCATGTAATTTCCGTTCAAAAATATTGAAAGGAGGGTAACACAGGCGAGCTGGCATGCGCCTGTGACGGGACCCCACGCATTGATGAGCGCATGAGCAGCGCGCTCTTGCATACGAGATCGCTCGCGAAAAGCAGCGGTCTCAGCACTTGAGAACCATCAAAAGCGGCCCGGAACCGGCCGATACACTCGACCATTGACGCAGCCGGTTTTGCACTGCATGCACGGCGGCATCAGGACCTTTCGCTGCCACCTTTTTGCGCAGCACTTTCAAGGAGAAACCCTTATGAAAACAATACTCTCGACCATCGCCAGCGCTGTCGCGATGGCCTTTGCCAGCGGCGCAGTCTCGGCCCAGCCCACGGTGTCCACCTCTCAAGTGGGCACAGGCAACAGCCTGTACGTAGTGCAGCAGGCGCCCGATCAGGAATTCTATGAACTGACTGCCACGATCAAGCAGACAGGCACGAACAACGTCGCCGGCGACCCTCTCAAAAAAATACCCGGCATTTTCCAGATCCGCTCCTACGATGCGTATGCGGACATCGTGCAGACCGGAAACCAGAATGGCGCGACCATTTCGCAGGACAATATCAACCGCAGCGGCACGGCCATCAAGCAGATCGGCGCCGATAACAAGGCGCTCGTGAAGCAAAAGGATTCCGGTGAGGTGGGCAATACGATCGAGCAGGTCGGCAATCGCAATGCGGTCAATGTCGATCAGCTTTACCTGTTCCCGTTCAGTATCCGTGCTTACCAGAAGGGCGATGACAACAACATCACCGCCAAGCAGGTCAATTCGGGTTTCGGCGGGCCGCTGGTGGAACAGGTCGGCAATCTGAACAAGGTCACGATCGACCAGGATAATGCGGTGTATTCGGGCGTGTGGGTGCAGCAGGGCGGCAATGGGAATATCGCCAGCGTCAAGCAAAAAGATTCCTATTTCACGCGCGAGCAAACCATTCTTCAGAAAGGCAATTACAACCTGGCCAGCGCCGACGAGCAAGGCCAGGATAACGCCAGCAAAATCGTCCAGACCGGTAATCTGAACAAGGCGACGGTGGTGCAGCGCCTCGATTACAGCCAGTCGCTGATTGACCAGACGGGCAACAACAATATCGCATCCGTCACGCAAAACGGCGGCAATCAGTACGACACGCCGAACATCGCCTCGATCATCCAGAAGGGCAATGGCTTCGCAGCCGCGATTACCCAAAGCGGCAGCGGCAATCAGGCAGGTGTCGTGCAGCAGTAAAGTCAACCCCGGGGCGGCGATCCGCGAGGAGGGCGCCTGCGCCCCGCCTCAGTCGTTCCGGTCCAGATTATCCTTCACTTGCAGCAATAGGCCGAGCAGTAGCTGTTGCTGTTCCCCGCTCATTGCCCGCACCGCCTGCGCGTTCAGCTTGCTCGCTTCGGCTTGGGCCGCCTGCTCGATGGCCTTGCCGGCCTCGGTCAGGGACAGGTGCGTGTTGCGCCGGTCGGCCGGGTCGGCTTCGCCATGCAGCAAGCCGCGTTCGCGCAGCGCCGTGATCAGGCGCGCGACCTGGGCCTTGTCGCGGCCGCTGTGGCGCGCCAGCCCGCTCTGGGTCGCGCCCGGATGGCGGCCGAAAAACGCCAGCACCTTCGCTTCCATGTGCGTGAGCTCATGCTGGCCGTCGCGCAAGGCCTGGAATTGCTGCGAGCGGTACTGGTGCATGATCGTATGGATCAGTTCCAGCACGGCATCCCGGCGCGATTCGTCGGAATGGTTGACATTGTCATTTGATTCGTGGATGATGGGGGACATTGTCAAGCAATTGAAGGGTAAAGAGATGAGTATAGACGCTCCAGTCAGCCGTGTGCAGCGTGTGCGCCATGAGCTCAAGATTCGCCGGGTCGAGGTGCTCAGCGTGTACGCCATCGGCAGCCATTTCCGCAGCATTCGCTTCGGCGGCGCGGCGCTGCACGATTTTCACAGCGCCTCGTTCGACGACCATATCAAGTTCATTCTCGGCGATGGGCCTGACGCCGCCAAGCGCGACTACACCCCGCGCAGCTTCGATCCGGTCGCGGGCGAACTGGTGATCGAATTCGCCCTGCATGGCGACGGCCCGTGCGCGGCCTGGGCGGCCCAGGCCGAGCCCGGCCAGCAGGTGATCATCGGCGGCCCGAAAGGCTCGCTGATCATTCCGCTCGATTACGAGTGGCATTTGCTGGTGGGCGACGAAACCGGCTTGCCCGCGATTGCGCGCCGCCTGGAAGAACTGCCGGCCGGCGCCCGCGCCACCGTCATCGTCAAGGTCGACGATGCGGCCGACCGGCGCGCCTTTGCCAGCGATGCCGAGCTCGACCTGCGCTGGGTCGGCAGCGATGCCGAACTGCTCGCTGCCGTGCAGGCGTGGGCGCTGCCGGCCGGCGACGGCTATGCCTGGTGCGCGGGCGAAGCGGCAAGCATGGCCGCCGTGCGCCACGAACTGGTCGACGTCAAGGGCTTGCACAAGACGGCCATCCGCGCCGCCGCCTACTGGAAGCGCGGCGGCAGCGGCTTTCATGAGAACCTGGAGTAAGCCGGCGCGCCTTGCGCGCTGGCGTCAGGCGCTCTGCCGTTCGCCCGCCGCGGGGGGATCGAACCAGATCCCGTAGCGGTCGCCTTGCCACGAAAACAAGTAAAACAGATACGCCGTGGCCAGCATGATCAAGCCGCCCGCCAGCGCCGCTTCGCTCACGAAACCGAGCAGGCAAAACAGGAAGCCGGTGGCGTGCGACATGGTTTCGATGCGTTTGGCGACGCGTCGGGTGGGGTGAATGTGTAAAAAGCTGAAGCCGAACCAGCAGCGCAGCCACAGCGGTAGCGCCTGCCAGTTGTGTGCATGTTTGTCGATCACGAAGTTCTCCTCGTTCAGGGTTGCCACCGCCACATCAAGCGCTGCAGCAAGACATTTAAGCGACTCCACGCTGGCCTTGTGGCCGCTTTCGATCCGCTGGATCGTTCTCACGTTCAAGCCCGACATCTGGGCTAATTGTTCCTGAGAAAGGTGGCGGCTGAGGCGCAGTTGTTTAAGAATCATGCTCTCTCCCGATGCTGGTGAACCACGAGTATTGCGCGATTCTAGCCGTGTCGGTGACGAAAAGCACCCGACATTGGCCCGACAATGGCCGCCATGCCCCTGGTTTCGCTAGATTCGATGCGTTTCGAGCACCAGCGCGACGGCTGCGACAGCGCGCCGGACATCGGCCTCGCCGGTTTGCCAATTGCATACCGATATCCTCATGCAACGCTTCCCGCGCCAGCTCGTGTTGCTGAACAGGGCCTCGCCGCCGGCCAGCACGGCGTTGCTGACCTCATCCGTCCAGCGGTCGTGATCGCTTTCGCTGGCACCCGGCGCGCGATCGAGAAAGCGCACCAGTCCTTGATTGACCGTCGGTTCCCATACAAGTTCAACGCCGGGCAGGGCGGCGAGACCGGTTGCGAGCGCATGCGCCGCCGCGCAACAGCGCTCGACCATGGCGGCGATACCATCGCGCCCGAGCTCGCGCATGGCGGCATACGCGGCCACGCCGCGCCCGCGTCGCGACCATTCCGGGTTCCAGTCCTTGGGCTCGCGCACATGATCGTTGTGGGCAACATAACTGGCTTCGTAGGACATCGCGCGCCGCTGCGCATCCGCATGGGCAATAAAAGCGAATCCGCTGTCGTAGGGGACGTTGAGCCATTTGTGACCGTCGGTCGCCCAGGAATCGGCGTGTGCGACGCCGGCCAGCAGATGGCGGTAGCGCGCGCTGGCGTTGGCCCACAGGCCGAAGGCGCCGTCCACATGCACCCAGGCGCCGTAGCGGTGCGCCAGCGGAATGAGCTCGGCGAAGCAATCATAGGCGCCGATGTTGAGGTCGCCCGCCTGCAGCACCACGATGAGCGGGGCGCCGGCGGCCTCCATCAGCGCCTGTTGCAAGCTTGCCGCAGCGAGCTGGCCGGCCGGGTTGACCGGGAGGCCGCGCACGGCGCCCGTGCCCAGGCCGAGCAAGCGGGCCGCGCGCGCGATGCTGCCGTGCAACTGGTCGCCGCTCAGGATGCGGATCGGCGGTGCGCCGCCCAGGCCGTCGCGTTCGACATCCCATCCCCGGCGCGCCAGCAGCGCATTGCGGGCCGCCGCCAGGGCGGTCGCATGCGCCATCTGGCAGCCGCTGGTGAGGGCGAAGCTGGCGTCGCGCGGCAGGCCGAGCAAGTCCTTCAGCCAGACCCCGCAGACTTCTTCGATCACGGTCACCGCCGGGGCGCAGGCGTAGGTGGCGGCGTTCTGGTCCCAGGCGCTGGTGAGCCAGTCGGCCGCCAGCGCGGCCGGCAAGGCGCCACCGATCACCCAGCCGAAGAAGCGCCCGCCGGCGCTGCCATTGATCCCGCCGGCCGTGTCGGCGGCCAGCTCGTCGATGACTTGTGCGGCCGGCAGGCCGGCGTCGGCCAGCGGCCTGGATAAACGGGCGCGCAGCGTCTCGAGGCTGGCGCGGGCGCCGACCGGCTGTTGTTCCAGATGATCGAGATGGGCCAGCGCGTGGCTCAGTGCGCTTTCCAGTGCCGGGCGAAACGGGGAAATGGTCTTCATGGCGGTTTGCAAGCACCTTAGTGGACTGTGCGTTGATTGTGGGGTTCCGAGCGTAAAGCCGGCACCCGGGTGCGCGCAAACGATCTGTTGCCGCTTTCACTATAGCTGGGCTAAAGTGAGGCCATGCGGATTCCACTCCAGAGCTTGTATACCTTCTTTGTCGTGTGCCGCGCCGGCAGCATGAAAGAGGCTGCGCGCGCGTTGCATGTCACGGCCGGCGCGATCAGCCAGCGCATCCGCGAGCTGGAGTTGCGGCACGGCCAGCGCCTGTTCGACCGCACCCGGGCCGGCGTGGTGACAACCGTTGCCGGGGCGGCCTTGTATGCCGATATCCGGGCCGCGTTCCAGCAGATCGAAACCGTGGCGCGCCGCGATCTGCCGGATGACATTGCGCGGCAACTGGTGGTGAGCGTGATGCCGTCGTTTGCGTCCGGGTGGCTGTTGCCGCGGCTGGGCGACTTTGCCAGGCGCCATCCGGCAGTCTCGCTCGCGATCGACAGCGATGCGCGCGTGGTCGACCTGAAAACCGAGGCGGTCGATTTCGCCATCCGGCATGGGCTGGGACACTATCCCGGCCTCGAAGCGCGCTGGTTGATGTCGCCCGCCATGATCGTGGTCGGCGCGCCGGGCTTATTGCGCCAGGGGCCGCCGATTCGCTGCCCGGCCGATTGCCTGGCCTACCCGCTGCTGCATGACCGCGAGCGCCAGGATTGGCGCTTGTGGCTGCAAGCGAGCGGCAGTGAATCGCCGAAGGCGCGGCGCGGGTTGTCGTTCAGCGACGAACATTTGCTGGTGCGCGCCGCCAGCGAAGGGCAAGGGCTGGCGCTGGTACGCGATATCTACGCAGGCGCCGACCTGGAGAAGGGGACCTTGTGCAAGGCGTTGGAGGGGCAGTGGCCGACGCAGTTCGGGTATTACCTGGTCGGTTTGGCGGACAGCTTTGCCGCGTCGGGCGGGCGCGCTTTCGTGGACTGGATTCAGGCGGAAGCGGCGCGCTCGCCGGGCGTGCCGTGACATCAGGGCGGGAATGACGTGGTTTGAGGCCAGTGGGCGGGTGTCGCGACACGTTATCAGCGCAGCGCTAACCGCGGCCGCTGTCCGGCACGGTCGATATCAACTTCGCGCCGCAACTGGTTGCATGACCTTCAAAGGCCACCGGTATGCCGTGGATCAGCACTTTCGGATCGCCCTCGACGATGACACACGCTCCATGGCCCGCAATCGGGCAGGAGCAGCGGTCGCCGAGGCGCGCGACCATGATGCCCAGTACCGTGGTCGTTGGGGCGGCCGAGATGACTTTGCCGCCGTGGGTCGTGGGGTCGTTCAGGCGAATGACGAGACGCATGACGGTTCCTCGTAAACACGGCGCTTGAAGTCATTCATTTGGAATAGCCCTGCGAGCCCGGCGTGGCGTCGTGACGCAATCCCCACCATGGAAGGTAGGCATTGTTCTCGCCGCGCGCACGAAACCATGGCGCGTCCGGATTCAAAGGGCGTACCTTTACCGGCGGGGTGACGAGCACGGCGGTTGTTTCGTCGGTATCGGTCGTGCCGGCGACCAGGACGTGTTTGCCCATGTGATTGGCCACTGCAATGCCGAGTGCAACGTTGGTCAGCGCTGTGCCGGCGCCCATCTCCCCTAGCAGGGCGGGCGTGTTGAAGGTTTGTTTGGCGAAATCGAACTCGGCCAGCTCGATGGTGAAGGTGTGGGCCAGGTTGGCCAGCCGGTCCGAGGATGCCGCATGGGTGTTGTTGGCGTCGTGAATGACAAAGCCGATGTCGGCCGTCGTTTTGCCAGCGTTGACGGCCGCAGCGGACAGCGTGGCTTGCCATGCCTGTACGGCTCGGTTTGGTTTGCCTTGCTGAGCGTCGAAGTCGGCGACCTTCTTGCTGGCTGGGTAGCTCAGCCATGCAAGTGCGGCGCGTTCGGTGTTGTAGTTGGGACCGGCGAGAACCAGCAGCACCATGTTCTCGTTGATCTGTTCGTCTTTGGGCGGGAAATTCGGGGCGTCCCAATTCATGACCCACACCGTTTCGTTCGGGTGTGCTTGCAGGTAGTCGAGTCCTGCGGACAGGGAGGTGAAGCCGGCATTCGGACCGCCCATGGTCACGCGTACGTCCGGTGGAGTGCTGCGCGACCATAGCGTCGGGGTATGAGCGTTTCCAATTGAAAATGCTTGGATCAAATTATCACGCGTGAATTTTGCCGCAGTGCTCTGATCGAGTCTTCCAGAAGGCAGTGCGTATTCCACGCGAATGCCCGCTAGCTCACGCCAAGTTTTCTTGTCTGTTAGCGAGTGGGCATTATAGAAATATTTGGAATTCGAGAAGTAAGTGTCGTGGAATGGCGTAGTTAGCTGAACGATGTATTTTTCGTGATAACCTTCAAATGTCTCTTTTCCGTTGTTGCCGTATGCAATTTCTGCAACCGCTTGAAGCTTAATATACTTTTTTGGGTTTGTTCTCACCATATCGTCATCGCGGTTGGCTTTAGCGAGGCCTAGCGCCCATAGCAGTTGCCACGTAACCAATCACCTCCCCGCAGACAATTTTTCTGCCTGGAAACTCAGTTCAATGTATGATGTGCAATCTTGTTAAAAAAGCCCACGCCTCTCACTGATTTCGACCTGCGCCAGATGGATGAAGAAT
>NZ_WHJF01000163.1:0-9186 GCF_011682185.1 Massilia genomosp. 1 | reverse complement strand
CATCGAGACTTGCCGCAAGCGGGCCGTTTCCTCCTGGGTCTACATCGCCACTGTGATCGCCGCCGCCAGAAAGGGCGTCGCCACACCCTCGCTGCCGCCGATTCCGTCCGGGACGTGAACGGTTACCAAGCAACTGGTTAAAGTGCCGAAGACGCTCGAATCCTACATCAGAAGAGCGAAGCGTCCAGTCCAGTTGCGACCAATAAAAAGCAGCATCATCGGCATGACGTAAGACTAGGGCGTTTATCACGGGAAACGTAAATGATGAGGCAGTCATAATTTTGAGGTTTATCTTACTTTGTCTATAATTTTATAAGTAGCCGGGGCTTACAGTCCGCATGCGGAGTGTTTAATTCGCCAATCAAATTATTTATCTGGCAAAACACACTATTTCTTGCAATAAATATTCTCAAATAAACTTTCTTATCCATTTATGCTGCTTCACTTAAACACGTTCAGAGTAATACATACTCCGAAATTCACTGCTTCGTTCAGGGATGTTCAGTAGCACGCGTTGACCTATGCCTGTCGTATTAATTCACCCTCCAGATCAGAAAATCAAAAGCTAGACGAGTCTATTTATTTATCGAAGTTCATTATAGTCAATTATTCTTTTCCATTCGTTTCCATCGTGTACTGCAGCTCCCCTTTCGCCGGCAAGTAACATCACCCCATCGCCAACGGATAGATTTCCGGAACATATCTTGATGCCTGCGGGAACGGAAGCCGGGATAAGGTGGTTATTTTTAATAGTCCACAGACCATAGTCTGAAGTACACCATAACGTATCTTGGTGCCATACCATATCTCGAAATGGCAAAGAGAGATTGCTTTCTGCAATCATCGACCATTTATTGCCTCGTCCCTTGAATACATTTCCTGACTCCGCACCGATATATACAAAACCATCTTCGCCACAACAAACAGAATGCAAATCCATATTGCTGGGAAATGGAATTTGCTTCCAAATATTTCCATCGAAATACCATACATCTCCTTTTCCACCGACGGCGTATATATCGTTGGTAGAAAAGCCATCTAAATCTTTAAATCCGAATGGATCCAAAAAGTGCTTGCTAGTAGGCAGGTCAGTGTGATATCGCCATTCATTTCTTTCAACACGCTCGATGACCGTCCGGCCTAGTCCACATCCATAAAGACGACCATCAATCGTTCGTAAGCGAGAGATGCCACCTCTGAGCAGGAATTGATCAGCACTAGCATTAGCAAGTTTAAGCTGGGAGGATTCTGATCCTTTGAGGTCGTCTTCAAAGTCGTCTTCTCCCGCGCCCATAACATATACATGATCATTCATCGATACTCCGATAAATTGCTCTTTTGGATGTCGCGATACGCCTGCTGTCAACCTGTGCATACTAGTAAGGGCCACATGGTCCCATGGGTCTATCTCGGGCATGTTCACCGAAACAACGATCCTCGTGATTGCCTCTGTTCGATAATCTTCGACAATATTTTCCAACACATAATAGAAGATTTCTTTCGATCTGACTACACAGTCAGTTAGGATAAATCCAGAGAAATGTTCTTCATATGATTCCTGATCAAGTTTCATATACAATCCTTATATGGTTCTGGCACTGCCGCGTTTGGATTTTTTTGGTAATTTTGGTATTTTTTTAGGTGTGGTGGGGGTGGTTCCCCCGCAAGGACCCATCCCGCCGCGGGGTTTTATGTTATTATCGCACTTTCCTTTGTAGTGCTGATCAAGTTGCAACTGTAAGCATTCCGCATTGCAAGCTGGTTTAAAGTTTTCCTGATGCGTTTTAATTGCTGTTTCGCTGGCTTCCTTATATGTGATACTGTCTTTTCCAGGATTTTTTCTTCGAAAAATGTCCATAGCGCTATCCATGCTCTTGTGCATCGCCCCATGACTTCCAGCTTTATTAGACGTGCCTTCTACACAAACCACCGGCGCACTTAAGTGGAAATAGTCAGTGTATTTTTTGCAATTATCTTTGTGGGGCTCCCACTTCTTAGTGTTTTTATCATACACTTGCTGTTCAAACATTTCACGCGGTAGGAGGTGATGTCCGGTTTGGCCTGGACAGCATCCGTCACCGAATTCTTTAGCTTTGGGAGCACTTGTACTCTCCATTCGGACCAATTGACAACGCTTTGCCTTTAGGCAAGAATTAGTCTTTGCCAGTAGCGTCATTCCTTCAGCAACCCCTTCGTCTGGGCTTTTAGCAAGCCTCGCGAGCGCTTCTTCCAATCCTTCTTTGAGCGCTATTGCTTCCGTTACTAATGCTAGAGCCGCAGCACCTTCTGGGCCTGCTAAGACGGCGATTTCGTAAGCTGTGTGAATGGCGTCGGCATAGGTCCAAGCCGCCATTGCCATCTCTAGCGCAGCTCCAATGGTACCTCCGGAGGCAATAAAAGCAGCTACTCCAACTACGTTTTTTCCGATGCTGCGTAGTATAAAGCCTATTATTTTAGTCTTTGCTGCATCGCCAGCTTCCCTAATAGCGACCTTTGCTAGGTTCATCATCGCATCTTTGATCAGCTTCCATTTCTGGTCCTTCAGCTTTTTTAAAGCGTCTGCATATTTTTCTGGAAACCCACTCAGATCAGCCAAACCCTGCGGCTTTATCCACATACCATCGCAGTGAGAGTCTAGCCATGCATTTTCGTCGCTGCGTTCATAGCCAACGCGACCGATCTTATCGATAGCCTCAGTAGCTTCCGAAATCGCTCCCAAAACGCCACCTTTTGACTTTTTCTTCTTTAACCTCTCAGTATCTTCTTTTTCTTCTGCGTCAGGCTTGCAATTTTTAACAATCTCCTCTCTATTTTCCTTGCAACTTTCAGAAGTCTTGAATATTGCTAAATATGATCGTGCTCGTGCGTTATTTGCACCCGCGAATGTTTTGGGAGGTTTGGCGGGTGCGGCGTTTGACGTCGCAAGATTCACATTTTTTTTATCAGTGGCAACAGGCTTATCCTTATTGGAGGCCTTTCCTGATCCGGATTTTCGAGGGGCCATATATTATAGGTGATTGTGGGTCATCGAATCAATGTGGCGGCAAACGTTTAACCCCTCCACTTTCACATCAGATGACCAGTTCGTGAAAAACGCTTTACCCTTAATCGTATGGCTCGACACACCCATACCTAGATTTCGTGTGGCCGGTTCGTTGCCCACGCTGTTACCTAAATAAGATATATCGCGGAGTGCCATTGGCGTGCCACAAATAAAGACGGTGCTCGAACCGTCAGCGAGATCTTTAGCGTACGCAGTGTTAACGTATGGAATCGGAACTGGTCCACCAGGCGGAGCAGGAGGGCTTAGACAGACATCCGGTGCTGCTATTGACATTCCATCAGCCGCTTTGGAACAAATTTCGTTATCGTTTGCATAAACATGTGTTTTCATCCTAGAGTTCTCCTTGGTAGCGTAAAGTTACTGCACAGCGTGTGCCATCGTCATTTGCGAGGTGCAATAATCCAATATTGCCAGGGCTTAGTGCGCGATCCGCCATTTCGGCCGAGAGCCAGGCTAGCATCGCCGGCCCAGTAGCGGCGCCAATCTCTCCGAGTTTGTCCGAAAGCGTCAAGTGGGCTAGTTTGTGCTCACCGAACATTATCCTTGTAATGGCATTCGTCGCATCATTGGCGAAAAAATCTTCACCGTTCTGATCACTGATGCGGAAATTTACCTCCGCCGGTACAATCTTCGCCTGTCTAAATGCTGTGCGTACAGCTTTGGTCAGTCCTTCTCCCCGACTTGGTACGCTGCCATCATGTCTCCCACTTTCCTCCGCACTACCAACGCCGGTAATGTGAACCCCCGCTACGGTATGTGATGCAGAGCGGAGCAACACGGCGGCAGCGGCTTCCCCAGGAATAAAGCCGTTACTATTTCCACGTGTAAATATTCGATCGTCCTTTAAATAATTGTTAATATCTGCGGCTTGCAAGTAGCTATCCATGCCAATGAGTAATACTTGTTCCGCATCTTGATTTATTAGATACCCCGCAGACTTAAGCAGTGCATTACTCAATCCAGTGCGGCCTTGATTAATAACCTCTATTGTTTGAGATCCGGTGGGACGTGAAATCGGAATTGGAATTATATCCTCCATTACCGAATTCATGACTTTAAGTAGCTGCGCCTTATGATCGGCCCAGACAGCGTGAGGCCGAGCCAATTCGGCACTTAAGGCGATAATAATCGTACGCTTAGCGTCGAATAGTGCCGAGGGGTCTTTCATCTTTTGGGCACAATCCCGTATGGCATATTCTACCCATCGATATAGGCGATACTCTCCATAAATATCATCGGGAAGCATTGCAACGTTAATAGGCTGCGATAAATTGTCATGGAAGTTGCTTTCCCTAAAGTGGTCAATGTTAGCGTTGATGGCACACAGAGCAGCGTCTAGGTTGTATCCGACAGCACAACATAGACCGGTAGCCGCAATCAGCAGGCTATTTTTTGCACCAGACATGTCCATTTTTTTCTCGCTACTCATGATTCCCTCCCGGGTGATATGAAGCGCTACCTGGGGGCGTGCAGTTCGTGCAATCGCTAATCCCGAGAGATTTATCGCGCCACCATTGTGCGCTGATTGGCCCAACCGCGATGGTAATGAATTCCTGCACGCGCCGCCTGACCGGCACATTCGTTCGCCATACTACGCTGAAACGTCCTTCATCAGGTTCAAAATAGATGGTATCCGCAACTGCTGTGGGCTCCTCTACAGTATAGTCGCTGCGCAGAATCCGCACTTTCATATTATCTAATCTAGGCAGATTAAATCGAACATTTTCCCTACCTGGCATCATGTTGCGTAACACAACTTGTTCATTGCCAGTTGGATGTGGCATTTGTTGATCACTTGGTGCGCATTGATTGAATTGCTCGTCAAAATCATATGGTAGGAACGGAAAAACATCGTTTTGCCACTGCTGATCGTAGGTTCCGGCAAAACTCGGGCGAGGTTTCCAATGACGCGCAATAGCTGAAAATGCGATCGGAACTTGCTTGCCGTTCGGTCGCGTTATAGGGTCATCTAGCGCTTCTAAGCTCGGAGCAAGCTCCCCGGCCACTTCGCCGTCTACCCGCGAACTGAAATATCCGATACCCGAAGGATTTGCAAGTTGGCAGTCCGTTAGTAATTGGGAGTTTTTAACCCAACCTTTTTTGTACGTGCGCGTACCCCCGAAGGCCATCCCGAAATGCAGCGGCATTTTCAGGAACGATTCAGGGGCGGTGATCGAAAATAATCCAAGGCGCTTTCGCCAAAAGCGCCGTCCATATACCTTGAGTCCCTTTCGCAGTGGGCCGACTTGCCATGCCACTATCAATTCACGGATAGGGACTCCATCGGGTGCATATGCATGTGCATTAAATAACACATCGCAGCGGGGTTTGAACCGTGCCATGTCAGCGCCATAAAGCATAGCGCTCTCTCCAGGTTCCCCCACGAACACATCAGCCTGTTCGATGGCCTGCGGCGGGAGCGGACGCGGACGCTGCCCTGGAGCCGGTATCTGCCAAGTACTCTTGATTACAACAACAAGATGGTCACGCCCGGTTGTGTCAGCTATAAAACTGATATCCGCGGAAAAATGCTTGGAGCCAACGACAATTTCCACACTATCCCTTCCATTCAAAATAGTTTTTGACGACGCTGCCCAGCGGGGTGCTCCATGCAAGGGGAGCGAAGCGCTTGGCATTCGACCGGAGGAGTTTACGTAGACACCTGTCAACGTTAGGGACTGGAGCCTGCCATATGCTGCTGAAAATAGTGATCTGCTGGTAGCGGTTGCTCACTACCAGTGCTTGGTTCATGTGGAGGTGAAAATATTTGCTTCCTATGGTGACTTGCATACGAAACCCAAGATGTTAATTGATATTTACCGAGCCGCCCATAATGCGCTGTGTCGCGCTGGCACGGCTGGTAATGTACGTGCCGCGCAACTGAATGCGGCCATCTGCGCTAAGGATCAACGCCGCTTCGCCGCAGCGCAGTTCGATCTCATGCTCGGCGGTGAGTACCACGCGTTCGCCGTCGAGCAGCACGTCGGCAGGGGCGGGCGCAGGCGCCGCCAGCATCAGTCCCAGGATAATCGGCTGCATCGGATCGCCGCCCTCGAAACCTAGCGCCAGCGCTTGTCCAATATTGCTCGGGTCGAGCGGGCTGATGCTGCGGGCGCGGATGCGGCTCAGGCCGAACGTGGCGATGCTGACCAAGGCGCCTCCGTCGGCGCCAATACCGTCGAAGGTACCCACGGCAATGCCGTCTGCGCGTGCGGGCCGCTGCGGCGTTTGCACGATCACGTCATGCAACAGCCCGCTTGGCTGCGTTGATTCGGTGACCGGCAGGCTGCTGCCGGCTTCAGTGGCTTGCTTCATCAGTTCTCCAGAATTTTCTTGCCTTTCAGGGTGATGTTTCCATCTGCCTTGAAGGTTTGTTCGTCAGTGGTTCCCACGCTGAACGTGTGCCCGTTGATGGTGATCGTGCCGTCGGACTTCATCACCATGCTCGCCTTGCCCACCGTAATGGACAATTCATCGCCCGCTGTGATGGAATACTCATTGCCCACCTTGGTCACCTTGTGCGTTCCCACAATGGTGGCCATCGCCAACCCCACGTTCAGGTCATAGCCAAGCCCCACGTTTTCCATGCGCACCATACCGACGTTCTGGATCGACGCAAGGGCAATGGTTTCGGTCTTCATCTTGGCCACGGTGATGGTCCACGCCCCACCGATGCTATCGGTCTCGTTCTGCACCACGGTCTTGGTCCGGTTCGCCCCAATCGTGATGGTCTCGTTGATCCCCACATCCTCGGTCCGGTTGTCGCCGATGCTGATGGTCTCGTCATGATCGACCCGCTCCTTGCGGTTGTTGTGCACCGTAATCGTTTCATCGCGGTCCACGGTCTCCGTGCGGTCTCGCTTGACGAGGGTGGTCTCATCCCGGTCGATGGTCTTGCGGCGATCGTTCCCAACCCACTTGTCCTCGTCGTGCTCGACCTCGGTCAGCTGGTCTTTCTCGGCATGCAGCCACAACTGTTCCTGGCCCTTTTTATCCTCGAAACGCAAGGCATTGGCGGTGTTGTAGTTGCCTTTCGGCGTGGAACGCGTCAGCACGCCGCTCTGGGTCTTGTTCTCAGGCAGCGTCCACGGCACCATGGTGTCTTCGTTCGGCACCATGCCGGTCACCAACGGCCGGTCCGGGTTGCCGTCCATGAACTGGACGATCACTTCCGAGCCGATGCGCGGAATCGCCGTCACGCCGAAGTTGGCGCCCGACCACGAGGTAGCCACGCGGATCCACGCCGAGCTTTTCTCGTCGTATTCGCCGATGCGGTCCCAGTGGAACTGCACGCGCACGCGGCCGTATTTGTCGGTGTGAATCTCTTCGCCTTTCGGCCCCACCACCAGCGCAGTTTGCAGCCCGTAGATCTTCGGCTCGATGCTGTTGTAGCCGCGCCCCGGACGCCATGGAATCTGCTTGCGGATGCAGGACACGCGGTTTTCGTAGTACGAGGGCGTTTCCACATTCACCTGGTAATTGTTGCTGGCCGTGTGGCGCACTTCCAGGATCAGGAAGTTTTTCGAGCCATCGTCAAAGTGTTCCGTCAAGGTAAAGCTGCGGCCCGGCATGGCGTAGCGGTCGTTGCCGGCGCCTTCGAAATGCTTGCCGGACGCTTCGATTTCTTCCAGCCGCAAGCGGGTCTTGGCGTCGCCGTCGCCGGCGTCCTTGAAGCCGTAGGCGCCCACGTATTCGTACACTTCCTTCTTGAGCACGTCACCTTGTTCGTTGACCGTCGGCAGCTGGGTCTTGACCGGTTTCGGGCTCTTGAAGTTGAAGCTGGACAAGGCGTACTTGGCCGGCACCAGGCGCCGCACCGGCGTCCATTCGCCCAGCGCATCGTCTTCCTCGGCGCCGGCGGCGCGGTTGAAGGGGATGTGGGCCGGGCCGTCGATTGGGGCGGCCGCCGTCGAGTCGTCCGACAGGATCAGGGTGTGGCCGGAGGCGGTGTGCTCGTACCAGTAGAACCAGCCTTTTTCTTCCCAGCGCCGGTGTACGTAGTTGTAGTCGGACTCGTCGTACTGGCAGGCGTCCTTCATGACCGGGTCCGGGCCGCCGACCCGGAACTCGCTCTTGCGCACGCCGTAGTCGCCGAAGATGTCGTCGGTCTGGTCCTTGACGGTCATGTTGTGGAACAGATAGTTGTCGCGGCGCAGGCGCAGGTAGGCCAGCCACGGCAGCAGGACCATGTCGTAATAGACTTCGCCGCCGTCGGCGCGCACGCGGCGGAACTCGAACACGTAGCCGTTGAAGTAGCGCTTGCTGTTGTCTTCGCGCACCAGCTCGACGGTGGCCATCTTGCCCTGCACATCCTTGAGGGCGATGTTGGGATCGTCGCTCAGGCATTCGACGGTGAAGTGGAAGTCGCGCGACAGGCCTTCCACCGCGTCGATCCGGTTGGCCACGAGGCTGGCGGGGCCTCCGCTGGGAAAGTTCAGGCGCAGCAGGCGGTTGTTCTGACGGGTCATGCGGGCTTCCTTTGGGTGGGCATGTGACGTTGCATGGATATTATTTTCGAGCTGCGGCGGCGGGCGCGGGAACGCTTGCCGTTTTGCCGGCGAGATGCTGTTCCAGGCGTTCGACCAGGGCGGCATGGCCGCGCCGGCGCGCGCAGGCGAGGGCGTCTTCGCCGCGCTTGTTGCGCAGTGTCGGGTTGGCGCCTTCGGCGAGCAACAGGTTCAGCAGGTCGAGATTGCCGGTCGACGCCGCCATGTGCAGGGCGGTGTCGCCTTGCCCGTGCGGTGCATCGAGCGGGACGCCTTGCCGCACCAATCGCGCGGCCAGCGCCATCTGGATGGCGTGCTGCGGCGGCGGCGGCAGCGCTTGCAGCGCCAGGCTGTGCAGGGCCGTGCGGCCGCCATCGGCCACCACGCGCGGATCGGCCCCGCGATCGAGCAGCAAGGTGGCCATCTCCAGCGGCGGCGTGCCCAGCGCGTAATCCAGGGGCGTGCCGCCGCTGGCGTCGCGCGGACTGTCGGGCCGGGCGCCGGCGTCGAGCAAGATCGTTACGGTCAGGGCGTCGCCGCCGGCCACCGCCGCCAGCAGCGGGCTGATGCCGGCGTGGCAGATGTTGGGGTCGTCGCCCGCATTGAGCAGTTTTTTCAGCAGGGCGTGGCGGTCCT
>NZ_WHJF01000162.1:0-9284 GCF_011682185.1 Massilia genomosp. 1 | reverse complement strand
CCCCCCCCCGCCCCCCCCCCCCCCCCCCCCCCCCCCGGCCCCCCCCCCCACCCCCCGGCCGCCCCCCCCGCCCCCCCCCGCCCCCGGGCCCCCCCCCCCCGCCGCCCCCCACGGCTCTGAGGGGGGGGCTTACGGACGCTGCAGCAGCTCCGCGTGGGCGGCGCGCAGCATCTTCTCGGTTGCATCCCAGTCGATGCAGCCGTCGGTCACCGAACAACCATACTTCAATTGCGACAGATCGGCCGGAATCTTCTGGTTGCCGCCGACGATATTCGACTCGATCATCACGCCCACCAGCGACTTGTTCCCGTGCCGGATCTGCTGCACCACGTCCGACATCACCAGCGGTTGCAACTCCGGCTTCTTGTAGCTGTTCGCATGCGAGCAGTCGACCACCAGGTTGGCCGGCAGCTTGGCTTTTTCAAGCGCCTGCTCCGCAATCGCGATCGACACCGAATCGTAATTCGGACGTCCGTCGCCGCCGCGCAGCACCACGTGCCCGTAGGCGTTGCCGCTGGTGCGCACGATCGACACCGTGCCCTGGCCATTGATGCCCAGGAACGAGTGCGGATGCGCCGACGACAAAATGGCGTTGATCGCGATGCTGATGTCGCCATCGGTGCCGTTCTTGAAACCGACCGGCGTCGACAAGCCCGACGACATCTCGCGGTGCGTCTGCGATTCGGTGGTGCGCGCGCCGATCGCGGTCCAGGCGATCAGGTCGCCCAGGTACTGCGGCGAGATCGGGTCGAGCGCTTCGGTGGCGGTGGGCAGGCCCATTTCGCAGACGTCCAGCAGGAAGCGGCGCGCCTTTTCCATGCCTTCGTCGACGCGGAAGGAATCGTCCATGTGCGGGTCGTTGATATAGCCCTTCCAGCCGGTCGTGGTGCGCGGCTTTTCGAAATACACGCGCATCACCAGCAGCATGGTGTCGGCCACTTCGGCCTGCAGCGCCTTGAGGCGGTGCGCATAGTCGATGCCGGCCACCGGGTCGTGGATCGAGCACGGACCGACGACGACGAACAGGCGCTTGTCCTTGCGGTCGATGATGTCGCGCAGGGCGGCGCGGCCCTGCATGACCGTGGCGAACGCGCTGTCGGTCAGGGGAAGGCGCTTGTGCAGCTCTTCCGGGGTCGGCATGGTCGCGAACGACGTGACGTTGGTATTTTCGATGTCTGGAGTAGTTATCATGAAGGCTGCTTTTTCTCGTGTTTTTCGGCGTGGATACGGGAGTTTAGCCCGAATCGGGCGCTCTTGCACAAGCTGCATCAAAAGCCGGCCCGGTCTGCACCGCCGCAGTCATCGTTTCTGTCATCAGCGAGTCATGTCGCCCGTTTAAGCTTGCCGGCTTCTCAACTGCCTATCACGAGCTGTCATGACCCAACCGAATTCGCGCCGCAAATTCCTTCGCAACCTCTCGCTCGGGACCGTCGCGGCGTCCGGCGTCGCACTGGCCGGCTGCGGCGGCAGCGATGGCGGCGACATCGATGTCCGCTTCGCGCACGGCGTCGCCAGCGGCGATCCGCTGAGCGACCGCGTCATCCTCTGGACCCGCATCAGCACCGCCGCCAGCGGCGACATCGACGTCAATTGGGCGCTCTCCGAAGACAGCAACTTCAGCGTCATCGCCGCCAAAGGCAGCACCAGCACCGGTCCGGCGCGCGACTACACCGTCAAGGTCGACGTGACCGGGCTGGCCGCCAACCGCGCCTATTACTACCGCTTCGAGGCCTACGGCGTGGCTTCGCCGGTCGGCCGCACCAAGACCATCGGCAGCGGCAACCTGGCGCAGGTCAAGCTGGCGGTGTTCAGCTGCACCAACTACCCGGCCGGCTACTTCCACGTCTACGCCGAAGCGGCAAAACTGAACGACATCGACGCCGCCATCCATCTGGGCGACTATATCTACGAATACGCCAAGGACGGTTACGCGGCCAAGGACGCCGAAGCGATGGGCCGCGTGTCGGTGCCGGCCAACGAGATCATTACCCTGAGCGACTACCGGCGCCGCTATGCCCAGTACCGCGCCGACAAGGACCTGCAGGCGCTGCACGCGCGCATGCCCTTCATCACCGTGTGGGACGATCACGAACTGGCCAACGACACCTGGCGCGAAGGCGCGGAGAACCACGACCCGGCCACCGAAGGCCTGTTCCTGGCGCGCCGCCAGATGGCGATCCAGGCCTACAACGAGTGGATGCCGATCCGCCTGCCGGACGCCAGCAAGCCCGATCGCATCTACCGTTCCTTCGACTTCGGCAACCTGCTGTCGCTGCACATGCTCGACACGCGCGTGATCGGGCGCGACAAGCAGCTCGCTTATCCGAGCTACGTTGGCGCCGGCGGCGCGTTCGACGGCGCCGCCTTCGCGGCCGACGCGGGCAACCCGGCGCGCCAGTTGATGGGCCTTGAGCAGACCAACTGGCTCAAAGGCCAGATGAGCAAGTCGAGCGCCACCTGGCAGATGCTGGGCCAGCAGGTGCTGATGGCGCGCATGAACCTGCCGGCCCCGCTGGTGCTGGGCGCAATCGGCTTCGGCGCCTACGTCGCGCTGCTGGCAAAAGCGAAAAGCGCGCCGGCCAGCTTGAGCGCGGCCGAACAGCAGATCCTGGCCCAGCCATCGGTGCCGTACAACCTCGATGCGTGGGACGGCTACCAGGCCGCGCGCGAAACCGTGCTGGCCACCGCCAAAGCGCTGGACAAGAACCTGGTGGTGCTGGCCGGCGACACGCACAACGCGTGGGCCAGCGACCTGGCCGACATGAACGGGCAGGCGGTCGGGGTGGAGTTCGGGGTGTCGTCGGTGACCTCGCCGGGTTTTGAGGAGATCTTCAAGAACGAAGATCCGGCGCTGGTGGCGGCGGGCCTGGAACAGATCATCGGGCCGCTGGTGTACGCGGAAACGAAGTCGCGCGGCTTCATGGTGGTGTCGGTGACGCCGCTGGAGGCGCGCGCCGAGTACCGTTTTGTGAGCACGGTCAAGTCGACCAGCTACACGGTCGTGCCAGGCAAGGTCCTCAAGACGCTGCCGGGCGCGGCCAACCGCAAGCTGGTCGCGGCATAACGCTGGACAAAAAGGGGGACCAGGCGCACGGTGGAATGCGGCTGCGTCCCCAACACCACGCACTGACTCATTACACGGGCAGCACCTTCATGTCGAAGGCGCGCTCGAACAGCCATACGCCGGCAATCAATGCGATGGCCACCGAACCGGTGCTCATCAACTGGCGGTAGAACCAGGTGCGGCGCGTCAGGAATGCCAGCGGCAGGAACGCCGCCACAATCGCCAGCTGCCCCAGTTCCACGCCCACGTTAAAACCGGCCAGGCTTAGCACCAGCGCGCCTTGCGGCAGTCCCAGGTCGGCCAGCACGCCGGCAAAGCCGAAGCCGTGAATCAGGCCGAACGCAAACGCCGCCAAAGGCCGCCGTCCGCGAAACAGCGGGTACAGGTTGTTCACCGCCGCCAGCACCACCGAGGCCGCAATCGCCGACTCCACCCAGCGCGACGGCAGCGACAGCACCTGCAGGCTGGCCAGGGTCAAGGTCAGCGAGTGCGCCAGCGTGAACGCGGTCACCACCTTGAGCACGTCGATAAAGGCCGCCCTGAGGGTTTGCGCCTGTTTCATCGCGAGCGGCGCGATCACCGCCGGCAGCAGCAGCGAGAGCAGGAACAGGATGTGGTCGAAGCCGATCCAGATATGCCAGACGCCGTGCTTGACGTAGCCGGCGAACTGGGCGAACTTGCCCGCTGCGCGCAACGACAGGTCCTGGCGCGCCGCCTCCGGGCTGAAGATGGCCGTCGAGGTGGCGCCGTCATGTTCCAGCTTGACCAGGCCCTTGTGCTGCGGATCGAGGTCGGCGAACAGGCCATAGCTAACGCCCAGCGCCGCGCCGGCGGCGGGGCAGGTGGCGCGAAAACGCAGCACCGTGTAGGCGCCGTCGGTGTGATTGTCGATCAGTTGCTCGCCGGCGACGATGGGGCAGGGGGCGTCGCCGCTGGTGAGCGCCAGGCGCGCCAGCGCGTAGTTGGCGATGGCGTCGTGCTGGCTGCGGATTTCATCCCAGGTCAGCGCGCCATCGCCGTTCTGGTCAAGGTTCAGTGCAAAATCGAGGTCGCGCAGGGCGATGTCCCATTGGCCGCTGATCTGCTGACCGTCGACCTTGAGGGTCAGGTAGCTGTCGCTCGGCTTGTGGGCACGCGCCGGCGCGGCTACCAGGGCCAGGGCCAGCGCCAGGAGGGCCAGGAAGCCGCGGCCCATCACGCGCCCGCCTTGATCTGCTTGATCTGCTTGACCAGGCGCGCCACGGCCACGTCTTCCAGCGCATGTTTCGCGACCCAGTCGATGACCGGTGCGGCGGCGGCCTTGTCGCCCGCTTTGGCGGCCGCTTCGAGCAGAATGATCATGTCGGCCGACTCCTTTTGCACCGCCCAGTTTTGCTGCGCCAGCGCCAGTGCGGTCTTGGCGTCAGCGCGGATGTGCAGTTCGTAGCGCGCCTGTTCGCGCTGGTGGACGGTGTCGCCGCGCCGCATGGCGGCCTCGAAGCGTGCCTTCAGTTCGGCGTCGGCAGCGCGCAGCTGAGCGCCGGCACCCGCGCCCGCGCCCCCCTGGCGCAGGGCCAGCGCATGGCGCAGCAGCAGGGCGTCGATGCGGGCGTGGTCCTTGACGAGCGCAATGACCTCGGGCGCGCGCCGCTGTTCCAGCAAAAAGTCGGCGTAGGCGCCGAGCAGGTAGCTGTCGCGCGGGTCCAGCGCCAGCGCGCGCTTGAAGCGTTCTTCGGCGACCCTGGCGTCGCCGCGCCGCTGCGCCATTTCGCCGAGCAGGGTCAAGACCCAGACCCGCATGCCGGCGTCGGCTTCCTGGTTGCGGCGCAGGGTCATCTCGAGCAGCGCTTCGCTTTTGGCTGCACGTCCGCTCATGGCGCCCACATTCGCCACGCAGGTAATCGTCACCAGTTCGGTCGACAGCGACGACAGGCGCGCGCAGCTCGCGGTGGCGGCCTGGTAGTCGCCGCGCACGGTCTGCACGATCGCGCGCGTGAGCCAGGCTTGCGGGTTGGCCGGGTCGGTGGCGACGATGGCATCCAGGTCGCCCAGCGCTTCGGCGAAGTGGTGGGTGCTTTGCAGCAGGATGGCGCGCAGCAGGCGCACCTCGGGCGGGGGCGCCGCCATCGACCACCACGGCGCCAGCGCGGCCTGGGCGTAGCCGAAGTAGCGCGGATCGGTTTCCTGGCGCGCTACCGCGATATAGCGCTGCGCGGTGCGGGTGGCCAGCGCCAGCTCGCGCGGATTGGCGGCCAGTTGCGCGCGCAGGCTCGCCAGTTCGCGCTGGACCGGGTCGGCGCGGCGCGGCAGGCGTTCGAGCACGGCGCCGCCGCTGGCCGGAATGTGCGGCGCGCCTTGCGCCAGCGGCGCCAGCAGCGCGTACGCCAGCAGCGCGGGCGCGGTAAGGCGTGCGAATCGGGTCGGCATGGTGTATTCCCGGTGCGTGAGAATGTTCTGTTTTTTTTGGGGGACGAACGCCGGCCGGAAAGAGCTTCCCGGCCGGTTGGACTGCGGGTGCTTACAAGGCCGCCGGTTCCGTGTCTTCCGGCGCGGTGCTGGCGATGGCGTCGATGGCGACCGCTTCGCTGTCGTCCGGCATGGCCGCCACGGTCGTCTTCACCGTGGTGAAGAAGGCATCGGCGACAGGGCCGGGCGGCGGTGGCGGTGTCGGCACGTCCGGCGGCGACGAGGTGTGCGTGTCGCTGCCGCAGGCGGTCAGCAACAGCATGGCGCAGATCAGACTGAGTTTTTTCATGGTGCTCTCCTGATGTGGTGATTACTTCTGTGGCGAACCAGGGATCGGCGATTTGAGGTACGGGAAGGCGGTGCCCACCATCGTCTCGTCCAGATACGCGCCATCGGTAAAGCGCAGCGCGCCGGCCGGGGCATCGCTTGGCGCGCAGCCGATATTGATGGTACACAGCTTGCCCATGACGACGCGCAGCGCCACGTCGACCACATCGTCGCCCGGACGGCGGCCGTTCGGGAAGCCGGCGTTGTCGCCTTCAATCACGCCGAGTCGTTTTTGCGCGCCCGGCGCGGTTGGCGCGATCGAGGTATTCAAGCGCAGCATCTCGGACGCGGTGACGGTCTTCGGCTGGTTCACGCCCTTGATCCCGGTCAGGAAGGCGGCCACCAGGTCGTTGCGCGGGAAGTTGGTCGGGGCCTTGGCGCCGGCGCTGCCGTACAAAATCTCGACCAGGGCGGGCAGGGTCGGGTTGGTGACGTAGTCGGCGAACTGGGCGTCGGCCGCTGGCTTGCTGTGGTTGAACCGGTCCTTGTCTTTCAGGCCGATGACGACTTCATTGACCAGCGGCATGCCCAGGCGCGATACCTGGACCCAGGCGCCGCCTTCTTTCGACACGTCGGCATCCGATTTCGGGGTCGGGTTGATCAGGCGGCCCTGGCGCAGGCTGGCCGTGGTCCAGCCGCCGATGACCGGGTCGCCGGCGGTGGCGTTGAGCAGGCACGAGGTCGGCACTTCCATGCTCAGGGTGGTCACATTCTTGTTGGCCAGGTCATCCTTCGCGCCTTTTTCGGCGTTGGCGCTGAACTCGACGGCCGGGGCCTTGATGTTGATCAGGTCGAACGTTTCGCCGAGGTTGACGACGAACGGATCCTTGCGCTGGCCGACGAACAGCTTGCCTGGCGCCGTGCAGCCGGGGATGGTGACGTTGTACAGGTGGCGGGCGGCGTAGGCGTCGTAGTTGGGAATCGACTTGTTGCCGATGTTGTCCAGCGGCTTGTCGAAGGTGGTGCCGCCGCCGTCGGCGTTGGCGACGACGGCGCGGGCGCCGCCGCGACGGTCGCCGCGCACCACGGTGACGGTGAACGTTTCGCGCACATTGGCGCCGGCGGCGTTGGCGTCGGCGATCGGGCCGCCGTTGATCACCAGCGGAATCGAGACTTTTTTCCCGCCCACGGTCAGCTGCGTATCTTTATTGGTATTCTTGAAGCGGAACTGGAAGGTGATGTCTTCCTTGGCGTCGCCGTTATTATCGACATGGATTTCGTAGAGCGCGTCCGGGTCCATCATGAAGTAATTCGGGCCGCCGTAGGCATCCTGCAGCGGCACATAATTGGCGATCAGCGTTGTAAAATCGCTGCGGCCGGCCTGGTAACTGCGGAACATGTAAAAGTCGGTGGCGTCGATCTTCGGATTGCGCGTGATGAAAGGCGCTTCCCGGTGGCTCGATGCGAATGCCGACGGCGCGAATGCGCAGGCCAGCAGGTTGCCTGCCAGTACCGCGCCGATGGTCGCCCGTAGTCTCATCTGATTCATGTTGCTCTCCTCGTTATAGGTTTTCACACTGATGTGTATGCAGATATACGCGGCGCTCTCGTCGCCGGATTCACTTTATGCCAAATATATTTTTATAGACGCAGTGTTAAGCTGAACTCCATGAACAAAACAACCGAACCATTCCTGGCCGCTACTTTCATCAAAGAAATCGGGCGCGGCAAAAAAGGGGCGCGCAGCATGACGCGCGAAAACGCGCAGGCGCTGTACGGCGCGATGCTTGACGGCAGGGTGTCCGACCTGGAACTGGGCGGCATTTTGCTGGCGATGCGCATCAAGGGCGAGTCGGTGGACGAGATCGCCGGCTTCCTGGACGCGGCCGAAGCCTCGTTCGAGGCGCTGGTGGCGCCGGCGGGTGCGTACGCGCCGGTGCTCATTCCGAGCTACAACGGGGCGCGCAAGCTGGCCAACCTGACCCCGCTGCTGGCGCTGCTGCTGGCGCGCGAAGGCGTGCCGGTGCTGGTGCATGGCGTGAGCAGCGATCCGGGGCGGGTGACGAGCTTTGAAATTTTGCGCGACATGGGATTCGAGGCCGCCGCTTCGGCCGCCGAGGTGCAGGCCGCGTTCGCGGCGGGCAAGCCGGCCTTCATGCCGATCGAGATGCTGGCCCCGAAGATGGCGCAGTTGCTGTCGCTGCGCCGCATCCTGGGCGTGCGCAACTCGACCCATACCCTGGTCAAGATCTTGCAGCCATTCGCCGGGCCGGCCTTGCGGCTGGTCTCGTACACGCATCCGGAATACCTGGAGATGCTGGGCGAATACTTCACGACCATCGCGCGCGAAGGGCGGGGCGACGCTTTCCTGATGCGCGGCACCGAAGGCGAAACCGTGGCCAACGCCAACCGGGCGCAGCAGATCGACTGGTTCCACGAGGCCGAACGCACCGTGCTGGTGCAGCGCGATGCACCAACGGATGACGTGGCCGAGGGGCCGGCCGAGCGCGACGCGGCCACGACGGCGGCCTGGATTCGCCGTGCGCTGGCGGGCGAGGTGCCTGTACCGCCATCCATTGCCGAGCAAGTGGCACAGTGCTTGCTAGTTTCAAAGTCAATACAAGCAAACACGGGTGCGCATCATGGAGAGCAACGGTAAGGTTTATCTGCTTGGGGCCGGTCCGGGCGATCCGGAACTGCTGACCTTGAAGGCGGTGAAAGCGATCGGCGCGGCCGACGTGCTGCTGGTGGACGACCTGGTCAACCTGGCGATCCTGGCGCACGCCGCGCCCTCGGCGCGCATCGTACCGGTGGGCAAGCGCGGCGGCTGCCGCTCGACGTCGCAAGAATTTATCGAACGGCTGATGGTGGCCGAAGCGCGGGCCGGACGGCAAGTGGTGCGGCTCAAGGGTGGCGACCCCTTCATTTTCGGGCGTGGCGGTGAAGAGCGCGCACCTGATGGCCGAAGGCATCGAGGTCGAGGTCATCAACGGCATCAGCAGCGGGCTGGCGGCGCCGTCATCGATTGGCGTGCCGCTGACGCACCGCGACTGGAGCTCGGGCGCGATATTCGTGACCGGCCACGAGCGTGGCGACGAGGCGGGCAGCGCCCGCACGCCCGACTGGGCCTTGCTGGCGCAGACCGGGCTGACCTTGGTGATCTACATGGGCGTGGCGCGTTGCCGGCAGATCCAGGCGGCGCTGCTGGCCGGCGGCAAGGCTGGCAGCACGCCGGTGGCGGTGATCCAGTCGGCGACCGGCGCGGCGCAGACGCAGCTGCTGACGACCCTGGCGGATTTGGCGGACGACCTTGCCGTGTCCGGCCTCGGCAGTCCCAGCATCATCGTGATTGGCGACGTGGTGCGCTGCGCCGACATCGCGCCCGACCGGCCTGACTTTTCCTACGCTGCGCAGAGTTTCACCCGGCCCACCAGCTTCAAACTCCTACAACCGGGGGCAGAGCTTTAACTTGCAACAAAAGTGTTGCAAGTTAAAGCTCTGACCCCGG
>NZ_WHJF01000161.1:0-9493 GCF_011682185.1 Massilia genomosp. 1 | reverse complement strand
GCTTCATTGACTGTCCCGTTCAATTGGGTAGGGACGCTATCGCCCGCGACATTCCGATTCAAGTTGAAAAGGTCCTGCATCGGAAAAGCGGCGCTGCGGCGGTGGTTTGTGCAACATTCAGGCTAAAGCGGGTGGCCGAACCGACCAGCACGAAGGATCATCCGCCGCCGTCGCATTGCAACCACTGCCACAATGCGCTGGCGCTCGATCAGGCGCTCGTGCTGGAGCGTCGCCACGTATTCGATGTGCCGACGATGTGTTTCGAGGTTGTCGAACACCGCGTCGACACAGTGGTTTGCGCCTGCGGTCAGCGCCATGACAGCGAGTTTCCGGCAGCAGTGAGCGAGGTGGTGCAATACGGCCCGAACGTGCGGGCACTGGGCGTGCATCTGACCCAGGGACAGATGCTGCCGTACGCCCGCGCCGCCGAATTGATCTTCGAGATGACGGGCATGTCGGTGTCGCCGGCAACCCTGCTCGCCTGGGTTGGCGAGGCCCGTCTGGCTCTGCAGGGCACAGCGGATCTGATAGCGCGACAATTGCACCACGCTCCTGTACTGTGCGCCGACGAATCGGGCCTGCTCGTGGACGGCAAGCTGCACTGGATGCATGTGGCAGCGACTGCAGAACTGACTTGGTATGGCATGCACGCCAAGCGTGGCGTCGATGCGATCACTGCGCACGGCATTCTGCCCAAACGCAGCGGCGTGCTGGTTGCATGATTGCTGGGCGCCGTACTGGAAACTCGACAACGCTCTGCATGCCTTGTGCAATGCCCATCTGCTTCGAGAACTGGTCTATGCGCAGGAGGTCACCGGCCAGGATTGGCCAACTGCCATGAGCGAACTGCTGCTCAACGCCCAGCGATTGAGCGCGGCGGCGCAGCAGCAGGGACGACCATTTGACGCGCCCGCCATCGCCGCCTTCATTACCGTCTACAACGACATCGTGAGCCAAGGCGAACAACTGAACCCTTTTCAAATAAAGCCAGACGGCAAAGCCGGTCGCTGCAAGCAATCCGACGCCCATAACTTGCTGCGCCGCTTCCGGCTGCACGCCGATGCCATCTTGCGCTTCATCGCCGATCCCAGCGTCCCGTTCACTAACAATATTGCTGAACGGGCCGTCAGGATGCCCAAGGTCAAACAGAAGATATCTGGCTGCTTCCGCACCACTGCCGGTGCCGACAATTTCTGCGTCATCCGTTCTTGCCTCGATACGCTACGCAAACAAGGTCACAGCATGTTGGAAGTGCTGCGCCGTGCGTTGACTGGCGATCCGATCATGCCGGCTGCGTAGCGGCTGAATAGTTACCAGCCCAGCTTCACTTCCGAGCCCGTTCCTGGATGGCGCACGCTCAGCATCCGGGCGGCATTTACTGAGGGCATTGACCCTGAACTCGTCTACCCGGAGGATTGGGCGGTTCCCGGCCGTTACGAAGTCCTGGTCCCAGGCGACATGGACGACACGACCGCCGCCGCTTGTGCGATGGGCGGCTTTCATTCGACGGTGCCCATCAAGCGTCTCTATACGTTCGAGTTCCCCATATACGATGGGAGTGAGAATAATGAGCTCGAACCCGACCATGACCAGGACAGGTATGCGCTTGCGAAACAATGCGGCGAGGTGAGCTTCCGCAGTAAGGGATGCCAGGACGAATTGGCCGCCGACGCAGGCTGAGTCGAGCTCAAACGCTGCCGCTGCATCCCAGCACATCGCACTATTTTTCGTGCTTAGGCCGTCCGTGTGACGGCCCAGGTCTTTTGCGCTCTGGCCATAGCCGATCTGGGGCTAGCGGGTGATGTCCGGAAGGCGCTTAAGGCAGTGGTCGGGGCAGGGCGGCAGCGTGTTAGACTGTCTTGTACTGCCTTGCACTAGAATCCACCCTAAATTCGCGCCCCTATGAATACTTCGTCTGATAGCGTAATGACCGTCAAAGAAGTTGCCGAATACCTGCGAGTCAATCAACGCACGGTGTATCGGCTGGCAGTTGAGCGTCGTCTACCTGGATTCAAGGTCGGGGCGAACTGGCGTTTCAAGAGAGGCGACATCGAGGGATGGATATCAGCGCAATCGACGGCGGCATTGCCAGCCGATGAAGCAAATGCACACGGAGAGGGAAAAGATACGTGAAGCTGATCCGCAACAGCGGCTCAGACCGCGTCATTGATCTTATCCTCCCCCATCTGAAACCGGGACACCAGTTCGGCTGTGTAACACCGTCGTTCTCGCTGTTCGCATTCGCTGAGCTTCGCGAAGCGCTCGGCAAGTTGGAACGCGTGCAACTCATTCTGCCGCCCGCCGATGAAGAGCTCGATTTTCTTGGCCGTGACGGTGACCGTGCGGCACGCAACCGCATGCAGTCCCGCTGGTTGGCCAACCAGTGCGCAAAATGGCTGGATCATAATGTCGAGCTACGTCGGGCGCATGGGCGAGTTCCTCAGGGCGCCGCCGTCATGCGCGCCTCGGACGGCATGGCCGACCAGGTGGTCCTGGGCTCGTTCGCATTCAGCACTGACGGCTTGGGCCTGACGCCCGGGAATCCCCTAAACTTGATTCAAGCCTCGGAGTCAGCCGAGGAAGCCGCTCAGCTTGCCCGCTGGCTCGACCAGCAATGGGCCACGCTGCAGGCGCAACCTGATAGCCTGCCAGCCCTGATTGAAACCCTGCAGGGCATGGGGCAACATCGCGCACCATTCACGATTTACACCTTGATCCTGAATCACATGTTCGGAGGCAGGGGCGATGAGATGGACGAGGAGCGAATCGTCAAGTCGGCCACTGGCATCCGAAACACAGTAGTGTGGAATAAGCTGTTCAAGTTCCAGCGGGACGGCGTCGTCGGTGCCATCGACAAGCTCGCGCGCTTCGGCGGCTGCATTATTGCGGACAGCGTGGGCTTGGGGAAGACATTTGAGGCGCTAGCCGTCATCAAGTACCACGAGCTGCGCAACGACCGGGTACTGGTTCTGGCACCCAAACGCCTGCGCGACAACTGGACGCTCTACAAGGCCAACGACAAGCGCAACATACTGGCTGCCGACCGGTTTAACTACGATGTGCTGAACCACACAGATTTGTCGCGCGATAGCGGAATCTCAGGCGACATTGACCTGACCAATGTGAACTGGGGTAACTACGACCTCGTCGTCATCGACGAGAGTCACAACTTTCGCAACAAGGCGAGCAACAAAGGCAAGGAAACGCGCTACGACCGGCTCATGCGCAAGATTATTAAGGAAGGCGTCAAAACGCGCGTGTTGATGTTGTCGGCCACCCCTGTGAACAACCGTCTTGCCGATCTGAAGAATCAAATTGCCTTTGTCACCGAAGGGGACGACACAGCCCTGTTGGAGCATGGGATAGCAAGTATTGAGCAGACAACCCGTAAGGCCCAATCCCAGTTCAATCGCTGGTTGGAAATGGACGAGGCCGAACGTACGCCTGGGCATCTGGTGGAAATGTTGGGCTTCGATTACTTTACCCTCCTGGATCACTTGACCATCGCACGTTCGCGCCGGCACGTCGAAAAATACTACGGCACGGCGGAGACTGGAAAATTTCCGGGCCGGTTGCCCCCCATAAATATCAAAGCTGATGTGGACATTGCTGGCCAATTCAGGGCTATCAAAGACATCAATCTTGAGATTCGGCGCCTGAACTTGGCGAGCTACGCGCCGCTGCGCTACGTGCGTCCACACAAGCAGGCTGCCTACGATGCGAAGTACAGCACTGAGATTCGAGGCGGCGAGAGTTTTTTCCGCCAGGCCGACCGTGAAGAGAGCTTGATCCACCTGCTTAGGGTCAACGTGCTCAAGCGTATGGAGAGCGCTGTGTCCTCATTTGCGCTGACGGTTCAGCGGCAGCTGAAGGACGTTCAAGCGGTGCTTGCCCACATCGAAAACCATGACGACGGTGTCGAAGAGATTGACATTGCCGATGTGGACATCGACGACCCTGCCTTCGAATCCCTGTTGGTCGGGCGCAAGGTCAAAGTATTGCTGACCGACGTTGACCTCATCCGCTGGAAGCAAGATTTGATTGAGGACCGGAACCGCTTGGCCACGCTACTTGCGGCTGCGCAGCAAGTGGACGCAAATCGTGATGCCAAGCTTGCGAAGCTGCGGGCAATGATTGAACGGAAATGCCGCGAGCCGATTAACGCCGGCAACCGCAAGATAATCGTGTTCACCGCGTTCTCGGATACTGCGCAATACCTCTACGCCAACCTCGCGGCTTGGGCCAAGAGCGCGCTCGGCATCGACGCTGGATTGATCACCGGTAGTGCCGGCATCCAGACTACGTTACCCGGTTTGCGCAAGAGCATGAGTAGTGTGTTGTCGGCCTTCGCCCCCCGCGCTAAGGAACGGCCGCTAGATCTGGCCACCGAAGGTGAAATCGATTTGCTCATCGCTACCGACTGCATCTCTGAAGGGCAGAACTTGCAGGACTGCGATTGGCTAGTCAACTACGATATTCACTGGAACCCTGTTCGGATCATCCAGCGTTTCGGACGCATCGACCGTATCGGCTCCCCCAATCAGAATATCCAATTGGTAAACTTCTGGCCCAACATGGAGCTTGAGGAGTACATCGGCCTGGAGCAACGCGTCAGCGGTCGCATGGTATTGCTCGATGTCTCGGCAACCGGCGAGGAAAACCTCATCGAGCAGCAGTCTGGCAATCCGATGAATGACCTGGAGTACCGGCGCAAACAGTTGCTCAAACTGCAGGACACCGTCATCGACATGGAGGACTTGAGTAACGGCGTTTCCATCACAGATCTGACGCTTACCGACTTCCGCATCGACCTTGCGCAATACCTCAAGGAACACCCTGGTCAGCTCGATACCCTTCCGCTGGGAACCTACGCCGTCACGACCAGCATTGATGCCGACATCGCACCTGGAGTCATATTCTGCCTACGTGCCGAAGGAGCCGTGGCGGCAAAGGGCCTGCAATCTGACTACCCCTTAGCGCCAATCTACCTGGCGCACGTGGGCGACGATGGCGCCGTGTTGCTGCCATACCCTCAGGCCAAGCGAATTCTGGACCGGCTCAAACGCCTGGCCCTCGGGCGCGCGTTGCCCGACGCGGGCGCCTGCGCCAAGTTCGACAAGGACACGCGTCAGGGCGAAGACATGCGTCAAGCACAAAAACTGCTCGCTTCCGCTGTAGCGTCAGTGGTGGGCAAGAATGAAGAGCGCGCCGTGGCCAGTCTGTTTTCGCCGGGTGGCACGCATGCCATGAAGGGCGAGTTCGCTGGTAGCAACGACTTTGAGGTAGCGGCCTTCCTAGTAGTCTTGCCAGGGAGCGGCGCTTGATAGTGCAGGAACTAATCGCTGCATTGGCATTGCCGGCCAGTTGCCGAGTAGATCAGCGCGTCCCTAAAAAAATGTTGGTGGAAAACGGCGCTCCAACCGCTACTGACAAGCGCCTACTGAACGATGTTATCGAAGAGATCCTGTGGATTGCTGCTCTAAAGCCCACCACCGTGGGCGTGCCGGACTATCGTGACCAGGAGCGGCAATACCTGGAGGTGGCTGTGCTCAGCGTCGCCACGCGCGGCGCTGAGGGGCCGGCAGCTCCCGGCAAGCCTATCAACACCACGCGACTAGCAGAGTTAGTGCACCGGGCGGTGCCGTATCCCTTGTTGCTCTTGCTGGCAACGCCACAAGGCCTATTTCTGTCAATGGCGCACAAGCGTTGGGCTCAGAACGAGGTAGGCAAGATTGTACTGGACGGCGATGTGACGACCGTTGAAGCATTCGCCGACGTGACAGCTACGCCCATTTTTCTACAATGCCTTGCCTTGTCGCGCCAGCCACAGGCGACGCTGATGGCCCTGTACCAAGGCTGGTGGGACTGCCTGACGGCATTGCAAGCGGCCCGCTACACCGGCACGTTCAAGGTTGCAGATAGTCCGGCTGATGCCGCTGTGCGCCGTTCGGCGCTGCACGAGTGCCAGCGGCTGGAACGAGAGGCCGTCCGCTTGCGCATCCAGGCGGGCAAGGAAAAACAGATGGCCAAGCAGGTTGACCTGAATCTCGCGCTGAAGCGCGTGCAGGCTGACCTGTTGGTCGCCCGCGAACAACTTTAAAGATTAACCCAATGACGGAGAAACAGATGCAGAAGATCCAGGCGACGAGTGCGGAGGCGCAATCGGCGGACCTAATGGCGGCCAACATCGCGCAGCTTAAGGCCCTGTTCCCAGAGCTGATCACTGAAGGTGCAAATGGTACTGCCGTGAACGTGGACGTGCTAAAAGCATTGGTTGGCGACCAAACTGTTACTGAAGTCGAAGAGAAATACGGGCTGAACTGGCACGGAAAACGTCGGGCACGTCAACTTGCCTTGGCGCCCAGCACCGGCACTCTGCGGCCCTGCCCGGAGGAGAGCGTCGATTGGGACACAACCCAGAACTTGATGATCGAGGGCGACAACCTTGAAGTGCTCAAACTGCTACAGAAAAGTTACGCCGGTAAAGTCAAGCTGATCTACATCGACCCGCCCTACAACACGGGCAAAGACTTTGTCTATCCCGATGACTTCAGGGACAACATCCGTAACTACAAGGAGCTCACCGGGCAGATTGATGGCGAAGGTAGAGCCAGGAGTAGCAATACCGAGACAAGTGGGCGATTCCACACCGACTGGTTGAACATGATCTATCCGCGAGTCAAACTTGCGAGGAGCCTGCTCACACATGATGGCGTCATCTTGATTTCCATCGACGACCACGAGATAGAGAATCTTCGACGTGTATTCGGTGAAATTTTTGGAGAAGAGAACTTCATCGCGTGCATGATCTGGGAAAAGGGCCGCAAGAATGACGCCAAGTTCATCTCAGGTGGGCACGAGTACGTTTTGGTTTACGCCAAATCGTTGGCTCGACTCCGTGAGCTCAAGACGATATGGCGTGAGGAAAAGCCCGGCGCACGGGAAATTTGGGAGCAATATTTGCTATTGCGAACGAAGCATGGAGACGATGATCGGGCCATCGAAACAGACCTTCAGGCGTGGTTTTCAGCCCTAGACAAAAAGCATCCAGCCAAGAAGTGGAGTCGATATAAACGTGTTGATGCCAACGGTCCTTGGCGTGATCGTGATATCTCATGGCCTGGCGGCGGTGGGCCGCGATATGATGTAAACCATCCGAAGACTGGCTTGCCATGCAAAGTCCCAGAACGCGGATGGATTTATTCGAGTCCCGAAGAAATGACTCGCCAGATAAAGCTTGGACTTGTGGAGTTTCGTGCTGATCACACAGAACCTCCTTTCCGCAAGGCGCACATTAAGCCCATCGCCGACGAGGCCGAAGAGGCGTTCGAAGAGGACGCAGATTCAGACGACGCTGAGGATGGCGCAAGCGAAGATGAGGAGGAGTTCGCAACCCAGGTGAGAGGTAGCTATTTCTATAAGCAATCTCAGGTCTGTGTGAAGTTCCTTCGTAAGCTGCTTGGCGCGAAGGTTTTTAACAACCCCAAGGACCACTTCGAACTTGCTCGCCTCATTGACTATGCGACGGCGAACGACCAGGCCGCCATTGTCATGGACTTCTTTGCTGGTAGCGGCAGTACGGCGCATGCTGTGATGGACCTCAATGCCGCTGATGGGGGTAAGCGGCGGTACGTGATGGTCCAGTTACCCGAACCATTGGACCCGTCAAAGAAAGACCAGAAGGCTTCCGCAAAGTATTGTGACAAGATCGGAAAGCCGCGCTCAATTGCAGAACTGACTAAGGAGCGCCTGCGGCGCGTTGCGGCTCAGATCAGAGCCGACAATCCTACATATGGCGGCGATACTGGCTTCCGTGTATTCAGACTGGATACCTCCAACCTTCGCGTCTGGAACCCGAAGCCATCGGACCTGCAAGCGGACCTCATTTCTAGTCAAGAACATTTGCTAGAAGGGCGGAGCAATGACGATATTTTATGCGAGTTGCTACTCAAGCTAGGGTTAGACCTGTGCATGTCGATCAACCATCGAAACATTGGAGGTTCCAATGTCTACTCAGTCGGCGGCGGAGTCCTGATGACCTGCCTTGTCGAATCAATTTCCTCACAGATGGTTGAGCCAATCGCCGAGGGAATAGTCGCCTGGCATAAAGAATTGGCGCCGGCTGGCGATTCTACTTGTGTCTTTCGCGATAGCGCTTTCGTCGACGACGTGGCGAAGACAAACATGGCCGCGATCCTGGCGCAGAATGGCATCGTCAACGTGCGGAGTTTGTAACGTGGATGAGGTGGCGTTGATTGCCTTGGTGGATAACCTGCGGGCACAGGGGCGTGAGGCTAGCACGGTAGAGTTCAAGGCTAACTGGGACCAGCCGAGTGATATTGGTGAATACCTTTCCGCCTTGGCCAACTCAGCTGTATTGGAGCGGCGCGACCATGCTTGGATGGTATGGGGTGTGAGTGACAAAACTCACGAAGTTATCGGCACAACATTTAACCCATTTTCGGCCAAAGGTGAGGGCAGTCAACCGCTAATCATGTGGCTGACTCAGAAAATTTTGCCTCGGCCTGACTTCGATTTTCATGAGGTACAACATCCGCAGGGCCGTGTGGTCTTACTGGAAATCAAAGCCCCACGCACTGCGCCCTTGGGCTTTGCCGGCGTTCGCTACATTCGTATCGACAGTCACAAGACTAAACTAAGTGAGCACGCCGATAAGGAGTTACGCATATGGGAATATCTGGGTCAGAAATCTGACTGGACTGGCGAGATTGTGCCCAATGCAACGCTTGACGACCTTGACTCAGCGGCGGTTGACGCAGCGCGCAAGCGCTTTACCGAGTATCTTCTGAAAGCGGAGACCGATACTTCCCGACATGACCAGATTCGGGCAGAGGCTCAAGTATGGGACACGGTGACGTTGCTGAATAAAGCGCGCATCACCAAGGCTGGGCGCATCACCCGGTCAGCATTGCTGCTGCTTGGCAAAGATGAGTCTGCGCACTTTCTTTCTCCCGTGGATGCCAAGCTGAGCTGGATCTTGCGCGATGCTCAGCATGCGACCGTGTCTTCGCATCCATATGGCGTTCCATTTTTATTGGCAACTGATCAGGTCTTTCGACGCATCCGTAATGAGCCTGTCGAAGCGATGCCTGATGGCACCTTATTTCCTGTGGCTGTGCAACGTTATGACGCGTGGGTCATTCGTGAGGCATTGCACAACTGTGTGGCGCACCAAGACTATCGTCTGGGTGGCAAGGTAAACGTCGTGGAGTATCCGGACAAGGTGGTGTTTACGAATCTTGGCCAGTTCATTCCACCTAGCGTGGAGTGGATGTTGGAGCACCAGTCGCCGCCGGAACACTACCGCAATCAATGGCTTATCGACGGAATGATTCGTCTGCGCATGCGGAAATTTGCAAGCTAGTTGTCGCCTAAATACGATTTTTACGCTGCTTTTTTGAGTGCTTGATTTTTCTCCTTTTTGGTGACGGCTTCCGTGACACTTTTTTCGGGATTGAGGTGTACCGTCGTC
>NZ_WHJF01000160.1:0-9569 GCF_011682185.1 Massilia genomosp. 1 | reverse complement strand
CGCCGCTTTCGCCAGTTGGCGATCGGGCGGCGCGGCGCCGCGCGCGCGGCCAACGCCGCCGCCTGGAACGGCCGCGCCGGCCTGCTGCGCGCCGCCGCCGCTGGCGCCGCCCGGGCGCGCCGGCGGGCCGACGACGGCAGCCTGTCCGCCGGTCACGCCGACGGGCCGGCGTTCTGCCGCACCGGCTTGGCGGCGCTGCGCGCGCCGGGGGCGTGCGCGCGCGAAAAACCCGGCGCGCGCGCGTCCTGGCCGGCGCGCCTGCCGGCACGCCAGCACGTGCGCCCGGCGCGGCCGCTGGCCGCCACGCCAGCGCCACCGGCCGCCACGGCGCCCCCCATGCGGGGGCTGCGCGCGACGGCCCCGGTGGCGGCGCAGCTGGTGGTGCGCACGGCCCCGGCCGACCTGCTGGCGCGCGCGCGCCGCCAGGCCGACCTGGGCGACTTGCAGGGCGCCGCCGCCGCCTGCCGCGAGCTGCTGGCGGCCGATCCCGATTCGGCCGACGCCTATTTCATCCTCGGCATGGTGAGCGAATGCGAACAGAAGATGGACGCCGCCGGCGGCTACTGGCGCCGCTGCGTCTATCTGAAACCGGACCACTACGACGCGCTGTGCCACCTGGCCCTGCTGGCCGAACAAAGCGGCGACCAGGCGCAGGCGAGCGCCTTCAAGCAGCGCGCCGCGCGCATCTACCAGCGCAGTAACGGCAATGGTAACGGCAACAACAACGTCGGCGCATCACGCAAGGCGCTCCGATGAGCAGCGCCCCCGACACCCTGCACGCGCTTGACGACCAGGATTGCTGGAACACGATCGGGGTGGCCGGCGACATGAGCTGCCCCAAGCTCGAACAGCATGTCCACTGCCGCAACTGCGAGGTCTACGCCGGCGCGGCCAGGCGCAGCATGCGGCGCCCGGTGGACGCCGCCTACCGCGACGACTGGGCCGCCCTGCTGCGCCAGCCGCAAGCCGCGCGCGCCCAGCACGACAGCTCGGGCCTGGTGTTCCGGCTCGGGCGCGAGTGGCTGATGCTGCCGACCCACATCGTGGCCTCGGTCGCGCCGCTGAGCGCCAGCCATTCGCTGCCGCACCGCAGCGGCGGCGGCCTGACCGGCATCGTCAACGTCGGCGGCACGCTGACGCCGTCCATCGCACTGGCCACCCTGCTCGGCATCGACGAAAACGACGCCCCGCAACAGGGCGGGCGCCATGTGTTCGCGCGCCTGCTCGTCATCAATTGGGACGAACAGCGCTTCGCCCTGCCGGTGGCCGACCTGCACGGCATCCTGCGCTACGGCGCGGCCGGCGTGGGCGCGCCGGCGGCCACCCTCAACAAGGGCCTGCAGCGCTTCATTACCGGCGTGCTGACCCACGGCGCGATGCGCATCGGCGTGCTCGATGCGCCGCTGATCGGCCACCAGCTGAACAGGTTACTGCGATGAGCAGCGGCAGCGGCGACCTCAGTCAATTCTCGATGCTGGACCTGTTCCGCATGGAGGCGGACGGCCAGACCCAGATCCTCACCGACGGCCTGTTGAGCATGGAACGCGGCGGCGGCGACGCGTCCACCACCGAATCGATGATGCGCGCCGCCCATTCGATCAAGGGCGCCGCCGCCATCGTCGGCCTGGACGTCGTGGTGCAGCTGGCGCACGGCATGGAAGACGCCTTCATCGCCGCCCAGCACGGCCAGTTGCAGCTCACCCCCGCGCGCATCGACGTGCTGCTGGCCGGGGTCGACCTGATCCTGCAGTTTTCGACCCTCGACGAAGCCGCCCTGCCGGCCTGGCTGGAACAGCACGGCGCGCGCATCGGCGCCACCATGAACAGCATCGCCGGCATTGCGCAGATCGCGTCGGCGCCGCTGCCCGAGCCGCTACCGCTCGCGCCGCCGGTGGCGCGACCGGTAGCGCCACCGCCCGCGCCGCCCGACGACGCGGCGCCGCAACGGGTGGCGGGCGCGCCCAAGGCGGCCCAGAACTTCGACCGCCTGCTGGCCCTGGCCAGCGAGTCGCGCATCAACGCGCACCAGATGCACCCGTTCATCGCGCAGCTGCAGCGCTTCAAGCGCAACCAGGCGAGCCTGTTCCAGGCGCTCGAACAATTGCACGAGGCGGTGCTGCGCGGCGGCGACCAGGCCCTGATCGAGCAATCGGCCCTGGCCGGCCAGAAGGCCCATCCGCTCAAGCAGTTCATGCTCGAACACATGGCCGACATCGAAAGCTTCGAGCGGCGCCTGCTGGGGGTCTCGAAAAACCTGGTGGACGAAGTATTGACCTTGCGCATGCGCCCTTTCCGCGACGGCGTGCAAGCCTTTCCGCGCATGGTGCGCGACCTGGCGCGCAGCCTGGGCAAGGAGGCGCAGCTGGTGATCGAAGGCGAAGACACGCTGGTCGACCGCGACATCCTGGCGCGCATCGAAAGCCCGCTCAACCACATGCTGCGCAACGCCGTCGACCACGGCATGGAAAGCCAGTCCGAGCGCATCGCCGCCGGCAAGCCGGCGCTCGGGACCATCGTGCTCGAAGCGCGCCACCGCGCCGGCATGCTCAGTATCGAGATTGCGGACGACGGGCGCGGCGTGGACATCGAGCGCATCCGGCGCCAGGTGGTCGAGCGCAAGATGGCCAGCGCCACGATGGCGGCCGCCATGTCCCGGCCCGAGCTGATTGAATTCCTGTTCCTGCCCGCCTTCAGCCTGAAGGAAACCACCAGCGCCATCTCCGGGCGCGGCGTGGGGCTCGATATCGTGCATCAGACCATCCGCGAACAGAACGGCACGGTGCGCATCGAGTCCGTGCCCGGCGCCGGCTTTCGCACCTTGATCACCCTGCCGCTGACGCAATCGATCGTGCGCGCGCTGGTGGTCGAGGTGCAGGGCGAAGCCTACGCGATCCCGATCGTCAAGGTCGAACGGGTGCTCAAGGTGCCGCAAAGCGAGATCCACACGCTCGAGAACAAGCAGTTCTTCGACTTCGGCGGCGAGCACCTTGGCCTGGTGTCGGCGGCGCAGGTGCTGGAACTGGGCCAGATCGGCGCCGGCGCGGGCGAGCTGCCGGTGGTGGTGATCGGCGCGGCCCAGCGCCGCTATGCGCTGGTGGTCGATGCGATCCGCGGCGAACAAAGCCTGGCGGTGCAGGCGCTCGACCCGATCTTCGGCAAGATGCGCGACATCAGCGCCGGCGCCCTGCTCGACGACGGCGCCCCGGTCCTGATCCTGGACGTGCCGGACCTGCTGCTGTCGATCGACAAACTGCTGCACGAAGGCGGCCTGCACCAGCTGGGCGCGCGCGGCGGCCCCGAAAAACGCAAGGTCAAGCGCATCCTGGTGGTGGACGACTCGCTCACCGTGCGCGAAATGGAACGCAAGCTGCTGCAGGGGCGCGGCTACCAGGTCGACATCGCCATTGACGGCATCGACGGCTGGAACGTGGTGCGCAGCGGCGACTACGACCTGTTAATCACCGACGTCGACATGCCGCGCATGGACGGCATCGAACTCGTTGGCCTGGTCAAGAAGGATATCCATTTGTACAAACTGCCCGTGATGATCGTCTCCTACAAGGACCGTCCCGAAGACCGCGCGCGCGGCATGAGCGCCGGCGCCGACTACTACCTGACCAAGGGCAGCTTCCACGACGAGACCCTGCTCGACGCCGTGTTCGACCTGATCGGAGAGGCCGGCCTGTGAAGATCGGGATCGCCAACGACGTCGCCATGGCGGCCGAAGCGCTGCGCCGGGTGGTGGCCAGCACCAGCGAACACCAGGTGGTGTGGATCGCGCGCACCGGCCTGGAAGCGGTGCGCATGTGCGCCGACAAGCGCCCCGACCTGGTCCTGATGGACCTGAACATGCCGGAACTGGACGGGGTCGAAGCGACGCGCCAGATCATGCAAAGAACGCCGTGCGCGATCCTGGTGGTCACCGGCCAGCCGCAGGACAATGTGAGCCAGGTGTTCCGCGCGCTCGGCGCCGGCGCGCTCGACGTCACCGCCACGCCGCTGCTGGCGCGCGGCGGCGGGGGCGACAGCGCGCTGCTGCACAAGATCAAGACCATCGGCAAACTGATCCGCGTGAGCGGCGCCGAAGCCCATCCCGCGCATTCGCCCGAGCGCGCCGATGCCAGGATCAAGCACCTGCTGGCCATTGGTTCATCGACCGGCGGCCCGATCGCCGTGGCCAAGATCCTGGCCGGCTGGAACCCGGCCCCCGGCACCGCCATCGTGGTGGTCCAGCACATCGACGAAAACTTCGCGGCGCACTTTTCCAAGTGGCTCGGCGAACAGCTCCTGATGCCGGTGCGCGTGATCGAAGACGGCGATCCGCTCGAAGCGGGCTGCGTGCAGGTCGCCCGCACCAACGACCACCTGGTCCTGAGCGCGCGCCAGCGCCTGCACTACGACGACGTGCCGCGCGATTACGCCTACCGGCCCTCGGTCGACGTGTTTTTCCACTGCGTGGCGCGCAACTGGGAAGGCGACGCGACCGGGGTGCTGCTGACCGGGATGGGGCGCGACGGCGCCGCCGGCCTGCTCGCCATGCGCCAGGCCGGCAAGGCCACCATCGCCCAGGACCAGGCCAGCAGCGCCGTGTACGGCATGCCACGCGCCGCCGCTGAAATCGATGCCGCGCAGCAAATTTTGTCGTTAGAAAACATCGGGCGCGCATTGCGCAGTAGAATTGGGTCGACACCGGCCGGGAATTGAGTCTCCACCTTCGCGCCGGCACTACCGAAAAGCTGATGACCGATGTCTGATGTAAGCAAACCCTGCATGCCGGAGCCGGCCGTTTTCAAGGTGCGGGTCCTGATGGTGGACGACCAGGCCATCATCGTCGAGGCGGTGCGGCGCATGCTGGCCGACCAGGCCGACATCGAATACCACTACGTGCTCGACTCCTCGCTGGCGCTCGAGACGGCCGAACAATTGCAGCCGACCCTGATCTTGCAGGACCTGGTCATGCCCGGCATCGACGGCTTCGGCTTGATCGCCCGGTACCGCGAGCGCGACAGCCTGCGCCAGGTGCCGGTGATCGTACTCTCGGCCAAGGAAGATCCCGAGCTCAAGGCGCACAGCTTTGCGGTGGGCGCCAACGACTACATGGTCAAGCTGCCGGACAAGCTGGAACTGCTGGCGCGGGTGCGCTACCACTCGGCGGCGCACATCAGCCGCCTGCAGCGCGACGAAGCGTTCCGCTTCCTGCGCGAGAGCCAGCAAAAACTGGCCGAAGCGAACATCGAACTGCAAAAGCTGGCCGCCCTGGACGGGTTGACCGGGATCGCCAACCGGCGCCGTTTCGACGACGTCATCAAGCTCGAATGGCAGCGCGGCCAGCGCGAACAGAAGCCGCTGTCGCTGCTGATGTGCGACATCGATTGCTTCAAGGCCTACAACGACAGCTTCGGCCACCTCGCGGGCGACCTGTGCCTGAAAAAGGCGGCGGCCGTGCTGACCGAAAACCTCAAGCGTCCGGCCGACCTGGCGGCGCGCTATGGGGGCGAAGAGTTCGCCATCATCCTGCCCGAAACCAGCCTGGCCGGCGCCCAGGTGGTGGCCGACGCCGTGCGCAGCCACCTCGAAAAGCTGGCGATGGAGCATCCCCAGGCGGCCGGCGGCATCGTCACCATCTCGATCGGCGTGGCCAGCGTGGTGCCCTCACGCGGCGACAGCGCCGAGAAGCTGACCGCGCGCGCCGACAAGGCGCTGTATGAGGCCAAGACGGGCGGGCGCAACCGTGTATGCGTGGCCGAATCCGGCGCCGGCGCCGACAATCAACCCACCTGAAGAAGGAAGTCCATGAGCATGATTGAAAACGTCGCCATCAGTAAAAAGTCGAACATCTACTTCGACGGCAAATGCGTCTCGCACACGGTGTTGCTGGCCGATGGCAGCAAAAAGACGGTGGGGGTGATTTTCCCCTCGCAGCTGACCTTCAACACGGCGGCGCCGGAAGTGATGGAAATCGTGGCCGGCAAATGCCGGGTCAGGCTGGCCGGCAGCGACGCCTGGCAAGACTACGGCGCGGGCGAGCGCTTCAGCGTCGGCGCCAACACGGCGTTCGAGATCGACACCACCGAAACGCTCGACTACGTCTGCCACTTCGGCTGACGATGGAGCGGACGCCGCCCGGCGTCCGTCCGTCAGCGCGACAAGGGCTTACTGTACGAAGCGGATCTGGCGCAGCTTGTACTGTACGCCCTGCTGATCGCCCCACTTCGGCAAGGTGCCGAACGGCATGCCGATGTTGCGCAGGTCAAAGCAAGGATCGGCCGCCGCAATCAGGGTGCTGACCTTGACCGAGACCGGCGTCCAGCCACCCGGCGCCGGACGGCCGAAGACATGGTCGCCCGACTTGCAATTGCTGCCCGGGCTTTCCATCTTGACCGCCAGGCCGCCGCTATTGGCCCCATAGCTGCCGACATGGATCTCGAACTGCAGGGTGCCGCCGGCGAAGTTGCTCAGATTGACTGGCGCGCCGGTGATCATCACCAGGCCGTCGCCACCGTCGGCGGCGAAGCGCATGTCCAGCCCATCGGCTTGTGTGATGCCGGCCTTGACGTGGCTGCCATTGGACGAGTAGGTGCTCAGCGCCAGGTCGCCGGTCAGGGCGCCGGCGCTGAACACGCCGTACGTCGGCCCCGGCAGCGGCGGCCCGAACACCACCGGTTCCGGCACCAGGCTGGCGCAGGTGGCGGCATCGGCATCCTTGGCCGCGCCCGGCACCCAGCGGATGTTGGCGAACGAGGCCACAAACGCCTTCTCGGTGTAGACCAGGAACGGCGTATCGACCAGGGTGAAGTCGGCGCCCTTGGCGGCGAAGCAGGACAGCGGCAATTTCACGGTGCGCTTTACCGCCAGCGGCAAACCCTTGAACAAGCTGGTGGCGTCGACTTCGCCCGCGCATGGGTGCTTGCAGTCCACCCGCATTTTCACGGCCCCGGCCGGCGCCTTGTGGACGATGGTATCGAACACCAGGGCCGCGTCGGCGTTGAGGTAGCTTTCACGGTCGGCCGTGGTCGCCGCTTGCGAATAGAACTGGCCGGCGCCGCTCCAGCTGATTTTCTTGCCGTCCTGCTGGACATTGATCTGGGTAGTCTCGGCTTTGACGTTGGGTAGAATCGTGACCGCGTTCAAGTCGGCCCCCAGCGCCAGTGACCAGGCGCTCGGGTCGCCGATGCGGGCCGTGTAGGGCGCCTGGTCGGCCGAGCGGAACACCTCCAGGTCGCTACTGGCCTGGCTGCCGTTACCGGCGACCTGGGCGCAACCGAGGGTGGGCGCCGTTTCGTCCAGCCTGGCCAGTGTGGTGTTGTCCGCGTAGCGCATCCCGAAGCCATAGGCAAACAGCGGATCGTAGCCGGCGTCGCCCTTGTTGGCCATCTGGCACGCCGTTTTGGGCCAGGAGAACGACAGCTTGCCGTTGAAGTCCAGATTGACGTCGCCATTGTCCTTGCGGAACAGCACATCGGTGACACCCTTGCCTTCGGTGCCGGGCAGCCAGGCCACCACGAACGCGCTTGAGCGGTTCAGTTCCTTGTTGACCCAGACCGGACGGCCGGTGATCAGCACGGTGACCACCGGCACCCCCTTGCCGCTGACGGCGTCGAGCACGGCCAGGTCTTCCGGATGGCGGCGCGCGTGCTCCAGGGTGCCGCTCTTGCCGATGTCGCCCACCCCTTCGGCGTACGGGGTTTCGCCGATGACGGCGATGACGGCCTTGAAGTCGGCTGGCTTGACGTCGGCGCCGTTCGGGCTGTAGACCACGTTGGCCTCGCCGGCCACCGACTTGATCGCCGCCAGGATGCTGTCGGCGTTCGGGAAGTCGGCATTGGTATTGGCCGTGCCCTGCCAGGTGAGCGACCAGCCGCCGCTTTGATTGGACAGGCTGTCGGCGCTTTTGCCGACCACCAGGATCTTGTCGCCGCGCTTGAGCGGCAACACCTTGTTATCGTTTTTCAGCAGCACAAGCGACTTTTGCACCGCTTCGCGCGCCAGTGTACGATGCTGCAGGCGGCTGGCGTCGGTGTACTGGCGTTCCAGCGGCGATTTGGCGCTCATGATGCCGGCGCGAAATTTCACGCGCAGGATGCGGGTCACGGCGTCATTGATGCGCGCCAGCGGAATGTCGCCCTTGTTGACCGAGGCGATGGTGTTATCGATAAACTCTTTCCACTTGTCCGGGACCATGATCATGTCGACCCCGGCGTTGATCGCCTGCGGGCAGCCGCCGTCGCTGCAGCCCGGCACCTGGGCGTGGCCATTCCAGTCGCCGATGACGAAGCCATCGAAGCCCATCCTGGTCTTGAGCACATCGGTCAGCATCTCCTTGCTGCCGTGCATTTTGCCGACCTTGATATTCAGGCTCTCATTGTCCCAGCTGTTAAACGAGGCCATCACGGTCTGGGCGCCGGCGCCGAGGGCGTGGTAATACCCCTGGCCATGGATGTTGATCATGTCGTTGCGGCTGGACATGTTGACGCCTTGATCCCTGCCCAGATCGGTGCCGCCGTCGCCCATGAAGTGCTTGGCCGTGGCAATGACGTTGCCGCCGCCGGCGAAATCGTTTTGCAAGCCCTTGACCATTTCGCGCGCGTATTTGGTGACGATCAAGGGATCTTCCGAATAACTTTCATAGGTGCGGCCCCAGCGGTCATCGCGCACCACCGCCAGGGTCGGGGCGAAGGTCCAGTCGATCCCGGTGGCATGCACTTGGGCGGCCACGGCCGCGCCGATGCGGCGCATCATGGCCGGATCGTTGGCTGCGCCCAGGCCGATGTTATGCGGGAACATGGTCGCGCCGAACACATTATTGTGGCCGTGTACCGCGTCGGTCCCCCAGATCACCGGGATCTTGACCTTGGCATCGCTGGCCATCGACGCTTTCCAGTACGCGTCGGCCAGCTTGACCCAGTCCGCCGGCGCGGCCAGCTTGTTGTTACCCGGGAAAGAACCACCGCCGTTCAGCACCGAGCCGATGTAGTACTGGCGCACCTGGTCCGGCGTGATGCTCTTGATTTCAGGCTGCGTCATCTGGCCGACTTTCTCGGCCACGCTCATCCCCGCCACGATGGCGGCGATGGCGGACTCGATCGCCGGATCTTTCTTGATATCGCTGGCCACGTGGGGAAAATCGCTGTACTGCGTCACCGTGTCGACGGCGACCGGCGGCGGCGCGGGGATGCCCGGCCTGGCCGGGTCGCTGTCGCCATCGCAGGCGGCCAGCATGGCGCCGCAGGCGGCCGCTGCCAGCAGCGTCCGGATCAAGGTAGATAAGGTGTCTCGCATCTTGCTGGTCTCCTGATTGAATGGCTGGGGCGCGCCGGCAATCGCGGAAAGCGAAATTGGAAGCGCTTCACTCGCGCTGTCATTATTTAACAGAATTGACCAAAAAGATAATGTTTTCTGAACATTTTCGCCAGGCCCGGGCCTGGCGCGCAGGGACTGGCTGCTAGCCTGAATTTTGCACAAAAAGGGGCAAGAATGCCGTAAGTGATTGATAGAATGGGAGTTATCTAAAAACCTACCCTATCAGCACGAACACACCTTGCCCGACATGAATTCTACCCCAGAGCAGC
>NZ_WHJF01000015.1:0-90267 GCF_011682185.1 Massilia genomosp. 1 | reverse complement strand
TGGCCGCCGCCCTGCACGCGAAAAAAAACCTCGCGTGCAGGGCGGCGGCCGCGCGAAGCGGTCATCTTGTCAAGCGATTTCGACGTTCAATCGTAAAAAAATCGACAGGCTTAAGTCCGGTAGATTGTCTCCGACATGGATGCCGAGCTTGCCGAACTTGAAGCCCAACTCGCCAAGGCCCGATCCATCAAACAAGGCATGATGAACCAACTCCTCACTGGAAAGATTCGCCTCATATGACCATTGGCCAGCCCGAACGCGCCACGCAAAACCGCGTCGCCGCCTTGTTCCGCGACGAACTGGGCTATCAGCCCCTCGGCGATTGGACCCATCGCCCGAACAACAGCAATGTTGAAGTCGCGCTGCTCTCGGCCTATCTGACCAAACGTGGCTACAGCGCGGCGCAGATCGGGCGCGCTGTCGATCGCTTGCGCGTCGAGGCTGGCAATCCCAACCGCAGTCTCTACGACAACAACAAGGCCGTCTACAGCCTGCTCCGTTACGGCGTCCAAGTGCAAGAAGCCGTGGGCAAAAACGCCGAAACAGTCTGCCTGATCGATTGGCGCGAACCGCTGCTGAACGATTTCGCCTTCGCCGAGGAAGTCACGCTGCACGGCAACCATGAGCGCCGTCCCGATATCGTCATCTATGTCAACGGCATTGCCGTCGGCGTGCTGGAACTGAAGAACAGCCGCGCCGATATCGGCATCGGCATCCGCCAAAACCTCTCCAACCAGCAGGCGGCATTCAATGAATGGTTCTTCAGCACGATCCAGTTTGTTTTCGCAGGTAATGATTCCCAAGGCCTCAAATACGGAACGATCAAGACCGAGGAAAAGTACTTCCTGACCTGGAAGGAAGACGAGGCCGATAACAGCCGCTTCAAGCTCGACAAGTACCTGCTGAAGATGTGCGACAAGACGCGCCTGATCGAGTTGATGCACGATTTCGTGCTGTTCGATGGCGGCTTCAAGAAACTGCCGCGCGTGCACCAGTATGCCGGCATCAAGGCGGCGCAGGCCCATGTGCATCGCCGCGAGGGCGGCATCATCTGGCACACCCAGGGAAGCGGCAAGAGCATCGTCATGGTCTTGCTGGCCAAATGGATCCTGGAAAACAAACCCAACGCCCGTGTTGTCATCGTTACCGACCGCGACGAACTGGACAAGCAGATCGAGGGCGTGTTCATTGCCGCCGACTATCCGATGACACGCGCTAACAGCGGGCGCGACCTGATGGCCAGGCTCGGCCAGGCCGCGCCACGCCTGCTGTGCTCGCTGGTACACAAGTTCGGCAAGAAGGGCGTCGACAATTTCGAGCACTTCATCAAGGATCTGGAAGCGCAACCCTGCCCGACAGTCGGCGAGATATTTGTCTTCGTCGACGAATGCCACCGCACCCAGAGCGGCAAGTTGCACCGCACAATGAAGGCGCTGATGCCGAATGCGGTATTCATTGGTTTTACCGGCACGCCACTGCTCAAGCAGGACAAGCAAACCAGTCTGGAAGTGTTCGGGGGCTACATCCACACCTATAAATTCAGCGAGGCGGTCGAGGATGAAGTCGTGCTTGATCTGATCTACGAGGCGCGCGACATCGACCAGCGGCTTGGTTCGGAAAAAAAGATCGACGCATGGTTCGACGCCACCACCAAAGGCTTGAACGACTGGCAAAAGGCGGCCCTGCGCGAGCAGTGGGGAACGATGCAGAATGTACTCAGTTCCAAGTCGCGCATGCATCGGGTGGTGGCCGACATCGTTTTCGATTTCAGCGACAGGCCGCGCCTGTCCGACCAGCGCGGCAATGCCATTCTGGTCGCTTCCAGTATCTATGAAGCGTGCAAGTATTTCGAGCTGTTCCAAGGCACGCCGTTCAAAGGCAAATGCGCCGTGGTTACCTCCTACAACCCCCACGCGCAGGACATCGCGCTGGAAGACACAGGCGCCAATACCGAAACCGCCAAGCAGTTCATCTACAACACCTACACTGCATTGCTGCACAACGTCGCGGCGCTGCCCGACAAGTCCAGGACCGAAACCTACGAGGACCATGCCAAGAAGCTGTTCAAGGAGCAGCCGGCGAACATGCGCTTGCTGGTCGTGGTCGACAAGCTCTTGACCGGCTTCGACGCGCCAAGCTGCACCTACCTCTACATCGACAAGCGAATGCAGGATCACGGCTTGTTCCAGGCTATCTGCCGCACCAACCGGCTCGATGGCGACGACAAGGAATTCGGCTACGTCGTCGATTACAAGGATTTGTTCAAGAAGGTAGAGAACGCCATTGCCGTGTACACCTCGGAACTGGACAACAGCGCCGGCGGTGCCGCTCCCGAGGTACTGCTTCAGGATCGCTTGAGCAAGGGGCGCGAACGACTGGACCATGCGCTGGAAGCGGTCGCGCTGCTTTGCGAGCCGGTGGCGCCGCCCCAGGGCGAGCTCGAACACATCCGCTACTTCTGTGGCAACACCGAAATTGCGGACGACCTGAGGGCGCACGAGCCGCAGCGTGTCGCACTCTACAAGGCCATGGTGGCGCTGGTGCGCGCTTTCGCCAATATCTCGGACGACCTCGGCAAGGCCGGTTATACCGATGCCGATATCGGCCGCATCAAACAGGCGCTTGAGCGCTACCTGAAACTGCGCGAGACAATCCGCAACGCCGCCAGTGAAAAGCTGGACATGAAGCCCTTCGAGGCTGACATGCGCCACCTGATCGACACGTATATCGAAGCGAGCGAACCAAGGAAGATCTCGCCGTTTGACGACATGCCGCTGCTCGAATTGATTGTCAAGACGGGCATTGCGAAAGCCATTGACAGCCTGCCGGCGGGGCTCAAGGGCAGCAAGGAGGCGGTTGCCGAAACCATCGAGAACAACGTGCGCAGCAAGATCATCAAGGAACACCTGAACGACCCGGCCTATTACGCCAACATGTCGGCGCTTCTCGACGAGATCATCGCGGCGCGCAAGGCCAAGGCGCTTGAGTACGAAGACTACCTCGGCAAGGTCGCCGATCTGGCGAAGCGGGTCGAGGCGGGCCAGGCCGATGACACCCCGCCGCAGCTGAACACGCCGGGACGACGCGCGCTATACAATTTGTTGCGGCAAGGTGGTTCTGGCGCACCGCATGTGGCGCAATCAGGGGCGGGTAATCCGGGTGCCGACAGCGATGCCATGGTGGCGCTTGCACTCAGGATCGATGCCGCCATCAAACACGTACGGCCCGATGGCTGGCGCGGCGTCCAGGCGAAAGAAAGCGCGATCAAGGCAGCCTTGTACGGGATCTTGCAGAACGTGGATGAGGTCGAACGTATTTTCCCGATCATCCGGCAGCAAAAGGAATATTGACTTTGATGCAATTCAAGCTGGGCGATATCGCTGTCGAGGTCGTTCAGAAGGATATCAAGAACCTTCACTTGAGCGTCCATCCTCCCGCCGGCAAGGTGCGCATTTCCGCGCCCTTGCGCATGGATATCGACACCATCCGGGTGTTCGCCATCACCAAGCTGGCCTGGATCAAGAGCCAGCAGAAGAAGTTGCGCGAGCAGCAGCGCGAAACCCCACGTGAATATCTCGACCGCGAGAGCCACTACGTTTGGGGCAAGCGTTACCTGCTCAAACTGGTGGAGAAAGAGGCTGCTCCTAACGTCGAGCTCAAGCACAACAAGATGATTCTCCAGTTGCGGCCCGGGGCCAGCCACGAGAAACGGCAAGAGGTACTCGATGCCTGGTACCGTGAGCAGCTAAAAGAAGTCATTCCCTCCCTGATTGCTAAGTGGGAGAAAGTTGTGGGCGCGAAGGCCGGAAAGTTCTACGTGCAGAAGATGAAAACAAAATGGGGCAGTTGCAGCCCCGGCCCCAAAAATATCCGTATCAATACTGACCTGGCAAAGAAACCGTTACATTGTCTAGAGTATATCGTCGCCCATGAACTGACTCACTTGGTGGAGCGGCATCATAATGACCGTTTCATCGCGCTCATGGATACCCACATGCCACAGTGGCGTCAATACAGGGAAATGCTGAACAGTCTGCCGTTGGCGCATCAGGAATGGGAGTATTGACGAACACCGTAGCGCTTACCATGCTCGCTGCCAGTATCAGATTGCCCGGTAGTCAACAATGTCTTGCTTGCTTCACGAATGTTAGCCGGCCCTCAGTCTTGCTAGCCTTTTCTTGCAAAATCGAATCGTTTGCTTCAATAACTCAAGCTGCGTGACGGCTGCTGCTCGTGCCCCCCACCGCAGACGGGAACTCTTCCCCGGGTGTACTATTCTGCTTCGCATCCCGCTAAGGAAGTCATGTTTGCCTCTTCGTTGAAAGCGTTGAAAGCGCCGGCCCACGCCCTCGCGCTGTTCCTGCTCGTCCTCTCGTTCCTGCTCGTCCTCTCGTTCCTGTTCGCCGCCCCCGCGCGCGCGGAAGATGACTATCTCGCCCCCGAGGTGGCCTTCAAGTTTTCGGCCCGCATGGTCGATCCGCAAACCATTGCCGTCACCTACGACATCGCCGACGGCTACTATATGTACCGCGAGCGCTTCAAATTCACGGTCGCCAACGCCACCCTCGGCGCGCCGGTCATCCCGGCCGGCAAGGTCAAGTTCGACGAAACGTTCCAGAAGGACGTCGAAAGCTACCGCAAGAGGGTTACCATCACGATTCCCGTCGAATCGTCCGGCATGTTCACCTTGACGGCGTCCTCGCAAGGCTGCGCCGACGCCGGCCTGTGCTATGCGCCGCAGGAAGCGGTTGCGCGCCTGGTCGGTTCCGGCGGTTCGTCGCCCGTGCCCGGCATGAAGCCCGGCATCGCCATCCCCGGCGCCACGCAGCCGATGCAAGATACCGGCAACCCGGCCATCCTCGATCAAGCCACTGGCGCAGCCGCGCCCTCCGCACCGGCGCCAGCGCCTGGCGACAGCGCCGCGCTGCTCGGCGGCGGCAAGCTCTGGCTGATCATTCCAGCCTTTATCGTGTTCGGCCTCGGCCTGTCGTTTACCCCCTGCGTGTTGCCGATGGTACCGATCCTGGCGTCCATCATCGTCGGCGAAGGCGAGGGCACCACGCGCGCGCGCGGCTTCATCCTGGCGCTGGCGTATTCGCTGGGCATGGCCCTGGTCTACACCGCCCTCGGCGTGGCCGCCGGCCTGATGGGCGAAGGCCTGGCCGCCGAGCTGCAAAAGCCGTGGATCCTGATCGGCGTCGGCATCATGATCGTCGGCCTGTCGCTGTCGATGTTCGGCGTGTACGAACTGCAAGTGCCTACCTTCCTGCAAAGCCGCCTGGCCAGCGCGTCGGACCGCCAGTCGGCCGGCAAACTGGCCGGCGTGTTCGTCATGGGCGCCATGTCGGCCCTGATCGTCGGCCCCTGCGTGGCGGCGCCGCTGGCCGGCGCGCTGACCTTCATCTTCCAGACACGCGACGGCGTCATCGGCGGCGTGGCCCTGTTCTCGCTGGCGGTGGGCATGAGCATTCCGCTGCTGCTGGTCGGCTTGTCGGCCGGTTCCCTGCTGCCGCGCACGGGCGGCTGGATGAACAAGGTCAAGAAATTCTTCGGCGTGAGCATGCTGGGCATGGCCTTGTGGCTCACTTCGCCGGTGCTGCCGCCGCTGCTGCACATGCTGCTGTGGAGCGCGTTGCTGCTCGGCTACGGCGTCTATCTGCTGCGCGATACTCGCCACTGGGGCGCGATGGCGCTGGGCGTCGTCTTCGCCATCCTCGGCGCGCTGCAACTGGTCGGCCTGGCCACCGGGGGGCGCGACCCGCTCGCGCCGCTGGCCCACCTGGGCGTGGGCGGGCAACAGCATGGGCTGGCGTTCACCCGCATCAAAACCGTGGCCCAGCTCGACGCCGCGCTGGCGCAACACGCCGGCAAGACCGCGATGCTCGATTTTTATGCCGATTGGTGTGTGTCTTGCAAGGAAATGGAAAAGCTGACCTTCGTCGATGCGCGCGTCAAGCAACAACTGGCCGGCACCCTGCTGCTGCAGGTGGACGTGACCGCCAACGATGCCGACGACAAGGCCATGCTCAAGCGCTTCGGCCTGTTCGGGCCGCCGGGGATCATCTTGTTCGACAAGGGCGGCCAGGAAATCGCCGCCAGCCGCGTCATCGGATATCAGAATGCGGACAAGTTCAGCGCGTCGCTCAGGAAGCTGGACTAGCAGCCTGTCGGACTTGGGATCGTCGGCTGCAAAAATACCTGGGACGGTCCATATTTCGCCGCTTTCTCGGCCAATAGCCCGCTATTGGCACTGCGAAATCGTCAAAATCTGGCCTCGCCCAGCTATTTTTTCGCTTCGACTCCCCAAGTCCGACAGGCTGCTAGCCAGCTCAGCTACCCGGCAGGATGAAGTCGTCGTTCTCGGGTTTGCCGCCCAGCAGTTCGTCGAGACGGCCGCGCAGGCTGCGCGCCATCTCGCTGCCTTTGGCCTTGAGCACGGCTTGCAGGTACTGCAGGCGCAGCGCGCGGAAGTCGTCAACGTTGTTGCACTTTTCAACCTTGAGCTGCAGCATGATGCCGCGCAGGCCGATGGTGCTCTTGATGGTCTGGTTGTAAAAATCGTACAGGTGGCGGAAACGCGTAGCGTCGTCGAGCAGGGTTTCGGCCAGCGCTTGCGGCGATTGCAAATGCGCGCTGGCCACCTGCGGTAGCGGCGCCTCGTCAGGGATATCGGCTTCCAGGTGGGCGCCCTCGACGCCGGCCGCGCGCCGCGCCAGCTGGCGTGCCCGGGCCGACTGCGGCAGCTTCGATGGCGGCCCCGCCACATCCGGTTCCGACCCGCTGGCAAGGAAGATATAGCCTTCTTGCAGCAATTCCTTGACGCTGTCCCCGGTCACGCCCACGCCGCCAAAATTGCGCAGCAAATCGTCGAGCGAGTGGCGGCCGTCGATCATCACCAGCAGCGTACGCAGGCGCGACGCCAACTGGTGCTTGCGGGTGGATATTTCCTCTCGACCCTTGTCGGTCTTGTCGTACACCATTGTGCCCATGCTGCCTCCGGATTGTGGTTTTTTAATGCCGCAGCCGGAAAAGGTTTTTGGATTGCCGCGCGGATAGATTTTCCTCAGGATACACTATGTTACACTTTGTGAGAATGCTGTAGCGCCTTTATTTAAGGCAGCGGGCAACAAGTGCAGTGTCAGTACAACATTGCTAAAAATTAAGCCCTGCGCGCCGGAGAGGCGCGCAGGGCTTGATCACGCATGCTGCGGCCCGGGAAAGCGGCCTCCATCACGACTCAGGCAGGGCGCTTGTGCTTGCCGTGATGGCCGCGCCGCATGCCTTGCTCGTCAAACACTTTCTTTTGTTCCGGCGTGAGCGTCGCATACAAGGTGTTCAGCGCGGCCAGCCGGGTTTCCATGTGGGCCACATGCTGCTTGGCCATGTCCAGCTGCTGTTCCATGCGTTCCGGCGCGCTCTTGCCGGCCCACTGGCCGCGTTCGCCACGGGCAGGGCGCTCGCCCGGCTTGCTGGCGGCGCTCCACGCGGCCCAGGCCGGTTCTTGTTCCGCGCTCAGCTTGAGCTGCTCGTGCAGGCGCGCCTGGCGCTCGGCCATGTGGGCCTGGCGCTTGGCCATGTGCGCCGCGCGATCGCCGTGATGGCGTTCCACGCTGGCCGCTTTCGGATTGCTCTCCTGGGCGTGTACGGCAACGGCGGCGCCGCCCATGCCCAGGACGGCCAGGCTGATCACGAGGGTGTTGCGGACGGTAGTGAGTACGTTCATGGCGTTTCCTTTGGATGAAATGTGCGGGGTGCAACTGCATCATCTGCCTTGCATGTTTCCATGCCGTTTCCGCTGCCAACCAGTTTGTATCAATATGTATCGGCCCCATGCCAATATACATGACGATACAAAACCGCTATCCGGGCCTGCGGTAAGTGGGGATAATTGCGGGCATGGATACTCCTTCTACCATTCTCATCGTCGACGACGACCGCGACATCCGCTCGCTGCTGGCCGATTACCTCGAATCGAACGGCTACCGCGCCCTGGCGGCCGCCGACGGCACGGCCATGTGGAAGACGCTCGATGAAGCGCGCCCCGACCTGATCGTGCTTGACCTGAACCTGCCGGGCGACGACGGGCTGACCTTGTGCCGCAAGCTGCGCGCCAATTCGACCCTGCCGGTGATCATGCTGACCGCCCGCAACGAGCCGCTCGACCGCATCCTGGGCCTCGAAATGGGCGCCGACGATTACCTGCCCAAGCCGTTCGAGCCGCGCGAGCTGCTGGCGCGCATCCGCAGCGTGCTGCGCCGCAGCCACGCGATGCCGTCCAATGCCCCGTCCGACAACGCCCAGCAGATGCGCTTTTCCGGCTGGACGCTCGACCTGACCGCGCGCCACCTGCTCAACCCCGAGGGCATCGTGATCATGTTGTCGGGCGCCGAATTTCGCTTGCTGCGCGTATTCCTCGAGCATCCCAACCGCGTGCTCAACCGCGACCAGCTGCTCAACCTGACCCAGGGCCGCGACGCCGATCCGTTCGACCGCTCGATCGACATCCAGATCAGCCGCCTGCGCCAGAAACTCGGCGAAGACGCGCGCCTGCCGCAAATCATCAAGACAGTGCGCAACGGCGGCTACGTGCTGGCCGGCCAGGTGACGGTGGAGCCGGGCACGTGAAGGCCTTCTTCGGTTCGATGACCGGGCGCGTGTTCCTCACACTGCTGCTCGGCGTCGTGATCACGGCCGTGCTGACCCAGCTGCTGGCCGAAAACGAACGCCAGCGGGTCATCGAAGCCTTCCGCGACCAGCACGCCATGGACCGCGCCGAGCAACTCATCACCGCCACCGAAACCGTGCCCGCCTCGGCCCGCCTGGCTTACCTGTCGGTGGCCAACCGGCCCGGCATCCAGCTGGTGGTCATCACTGACGACTTGCCGGTCAAGCCGGCCCAATCGGCCTTTACGGCGGCCCTGGCCGTGCGCATGGGGCCGCAGTACAAGCTGGCCACCATCGCCCACCGGCCCGCCGCCTGCGACGTGCCGCGCATCCAGAACAGCATGTTCGGCCCGACCGAATCGCAATGGAAAGGCGTGTGCGAAAGCATCAACGTGCGCCTGCGCGACGGCGAACTGCTGCGCCTGATGGTGATGCCGCCGCCGCCTTCCGTGATCGCCCACGAAACCGATTACCGCATGATCATCGGCATGTTCCTGGTCAGCATCGCCTTCCTCGCTTACCTGGTGGCGCGCATGACCACCCGGCCGCTCAAGCAGCTGGCGCAAGCCGCCAAGGACCTCGGCAACGACATCAACCACCCGCCCTTGCAATTGTCGGGCGCGAGCGAGATCCGCCAGGCCAGCGCGGCCTTCAACGCCATGCAGGCGCGCATCCGCCAGTATATTTTCCAGCGCACCCAGATGCTCGCCGCCATCACCCACGACCTGCAAACGCCGCTCACGCGCATGCGCCTGCGCCTCGAAAAGGTCGGCGACGGCGAGCTGCGCGACCGCCTGGTGGGCGACCTGTCGGCCATGCAGGAAATGGTGCGCGAAGGCTTGGACCTGGCGCGCAGCACCGACACCACCGAAGCGATGCAGGCGCTCGACCTCGATTCCCTGCTCGATTCGGTCAGCTGCGACGCCACCGACGCCGGCCAGCAAGTGGTGGTACACGGCCACGCCGGCATGGCCTTGCTGGGACGGCCGATGGCGCTGCGGCGCTGCCTGGTGAACCTGATCGACAACGCCGTCAAGTACGGCCAGCGCGCCGACCTGACGGTGGAAGCGGGCGCCGGCGCTGCGCGTATCCGCGTGCGCGACAACGGCCCCGGCATCGCGCCGGGCGAGCTGGCGCGCGTGTTCGAACCGTTCTACCGCGTCGAAACCTCGCGCTCGCGCGAATCGGGCGGCACCGGGCTGGGCTTGACGATCGCCCGCAATATCGCCGAGCAGCACGGCGGCAGCATCGCGCTGATCAACCATCCGGAGGGCGGCCTGGAAGTGACCCTGGTCTTGCCGGAGTACTATGCTGGCGCTTAGGCGCCACGCCGTTTTGCCTCACCTTTGCCTCATTCAATTGAACCGATCATAAGCCGCCCGCAGTGGCGACCAGGGAAACGCATGAAAAAGAAGAGCATCGTCATCCTCGCCGGCCTGGCCGTCCTCATCGGAGCGGGCGGGTGGTATCTGGGCCGTGATGACAAAGCCGCCGGCGACGGGCAGGCCGGCAAGGGCGGAGCGGGTCCCAACGGCGGCGCCCAGCCGCCGGCCATCGTCAACGTGGTCGCGCCCCAGCGCCAGGATGTGCCGGTGGTGTTGCAGGCCAATGCCAGCGTGACCCCGGTCAGCACGGTCGACCTGCATCCGCAGACGACCAGCACGATCCGCAAGGTGCATATCAAGGAGGGCCAGTTCGTCAAGGCCGGTGAACTGATGTTTTCGCTGGACGACCGCAGCGAGCGCGCCAATATCGACAAGGCGCGCGCCCAGATGGCGCGCGACGCCGCCAGCGCCGCCGACCTGGAACGCCAGTACAAGCGCAGCGAGGAACTGTTCGCGCAAAAGTTCATCGCCCGCAGCGCGGTCGACACCCTGAAAAGCCAGCTCGACTCGGTGCGCGCGCTGGTCGGCGCCGGCCAGGCCGCGCTCCAGGCCGAGCAGGTCAACGCCAGCTACAGCGCGATCCGCGCGCCGATGGCGGGCCGGGTCGGCGCCATCAATGTGTTTCCGGGCAGCCTGGTGCAACTGGCCACGTCGCTCACCACCATCACCCAGCTCGATCCGATCAACATCGCTTTCAACGTGCCGGAAAGCGCGCTCGGCGACCTGCTGGCGGCCCAGAAAAACGGCGCGGTAGTGGTTGACGCACTGGCCGGGCCGCAGGCCAAAGCGCTCAGCGGCAAGCTCAGTTTCATCGACAACGCCGTCGATCCGCTGGCCGGCTCGATCAAGGTCAAGGCCCTGTTCCAAAACAAGGATGCCAGCCTGTGGCCGGGCCAGTACGTCAGCGCGCGCGTGACGGTGCAGACGATCAGGAACGCGGTGGTGATTCCGCAGGCGGCCATCATCAGCAATACCCGCGGCACCTTCGTGTACGTGGTCGACGCCGACCACAGCGCCAAACAGATGGCGGTGGTGCGCCTGCACGCCTTTGGGGTGAACGCGGCCGTCTCGGGCCTGAACGGCGATGAAAAAGTCATCACCGAGGGCAAGCAGAACCTGCGCCCCGGCGGCAAGGTCAGGCTGGCCGACGCCGGCGCGCCCAAGAGCGATGCCAAGACTGCGGTGGCGGCACAATGAATTTGTCCGAACTGTGCATCCGGCGCCCCGTCATGGTGGTGCTGCTTTCGCTGAGCATGATCCTGGTGGGCGTGCTGTCGTACCTGGCCATTCCGGTCGCGGCGCTGCCCAGCTATAACACCCCGGTCATCAACGTCCAGGCCAACCTGTCCGGCGCCAGCCCGGAAACGATGGCGTCCTCGGTCGCGCTGCCGTTAGAGAAGCAGTTTTCGACGATTGCCGGCATTAACCTCATTACCTCGACCAGCACCCAGGGCCAGACCTCGCTGACCCTGGAATTCGACCCCAGCATCGACGTCAACGTGGCCGCCATCGATGTCCAGGCCGCGCTGCTCGGCGCCCAGCGCCAGCTGCCGCAGGAGATGACCGAGCTGCCGTCCTACCGCAAGGTCAACCCGGCCGACGCGCCGGTGCTGTTCATGGCCATGACGTCGCCGTCGATGAATTTGTCGGAACTGAACGACTACGCCGAAAACCTGGTCGCGCCAAGCTTGTCGACCCTGCCCGGCGTGGCCCAGGTGACGGTCAATGGCCAAAAACGCTTCGCGGTGCGGGTGCGCGCCCGGTCCGACCTGATGAACGCGCGTAACCTGTCGATGGACGAACTGGCGCTGGCGCTGCGCGCCGCCAACTCGAATGCGCCGCTGGGCGTGCTCGATGGCCCGAGCCAGACCATGACCATCCAGGGCAACGCCCAGTTGATGAACGCGGCCGCGTTTTCCGACCTGATCGTCGCCACCCGCAACGCTGAGCCGGTGCGCCTGAAAGACGTGGCCACGGTCGAAGACAGCTACCAGTCGGTGAAAACGGCCGGCAGCTACAACGGCGAGCGCTCGATCGTGCTGCTGGTGCAGCGCCAGCCCAACGCCAACACGGTGCAGGTGGTCGACGCGGTGCGCAAGCTGCTGCCGCGCTTCCAGGCCCAGTTACCAAGCTCGATCAAGATCAACCTGGTCAACGACCGCTCGGTGTCGATCCGCGAAGCCATCCACGACGTCAACCTGACCCTGGCCGGCACCGTGGCGCTGGTGGTGCTGGTGATCTTCCTGTTCCTGCACCGCGCCGCCGCCACCTTCATTCCGGCCGTGACCATGCCGATTTCGCTGCTGGGCGCCTTGTCGCTGCTGTACGCCTTCGGCTACAGCCTGGACAACGTGTCCCTGCTCGGCATCACCCTGGCCGTCGGCCTGGTAGTCGACGACGCCATCGTGGTGCTGGAAAATATCGTGCGCCACATCGAAATGGGCAAGAAACCGGTGGACGCGGCCTTGATCGGCTCGCGCGAAATGGGCTTTACCATCGTTTCGATTTCGATCTCGCTGGTGGCCGTGTTCATCCCGATCTTCTTCATGCCGGGCGTGATCGGCCTGTTGTTCCATGAATTCGCGGTGGTGGTGGGCCTGTCGGTGCTGGTGTCGGCGCTGGTGTCGCTCACGCTCGTGCCGATGCTGGCCAGCCGCCTGCTGCCGGCGCATGCAAGCGAAGAGGGCGGCGAAAAGAGCTTCATCGGACGCCACTTCGAAGCCGGATTCGCGCGCGTGCGCAACGGCTACGCCCGCTCGCTCGACGTCGCGCTGGCGCACCGCTTCATCGTGCTGGCGCTCGCCCTCGGCACCTTTGTGCTGACGATCATCCTCTACACCACCATCCCCAAGGGTTTCTTCCCCGAAGAAGACCTGGGCCAGTTGCGCATGACGATCGAAGCGGCCGAGGATACCTCGACCGACGCCATGCTGATCCTGCAAGAGAAAGTGGTGGCCGTGATCCGCGCCGACCCGAACGTGCAGGATGTGACGTCGTTTACGGGCGGGGGCAACACCGGGCGCGGTTTCATCGCCTTGAAGCCGCGCGACGTGCGCGAGAAAATGCCGCTCGTGGTCGAACGTTTGCGCCGCGCCACGCGCCAGGTGGCCGGCGCGGCGGTGTTCCTCTCGCCGATCCAGAATTTGCAGCTGGGCGGGCGACCCAGCAAGAGCCGCTACCAGTACACCTTGCAAAGCGTCAGCTCCGACGCGCTGGGCGACTGGGCCAACAAATACCTCGAGCGCATGCGCGCCGATCCAAGCTTTCGCGACGTGACCAGCGATTCGCAGAACCGCGGCCTGCAAGCGACCTTGAAAATCGACCGCGACAAGGCCAACGCCATGGGCGTGCAGATCGCCGACGTGCGCACCGCCCTGTATGCGGCGTTCGGCGAGCGCCAGGTCTCGACCATCTATTCGGCCGCCGCCAGCTACAACGTGATCCTGGAAGCCGAACTGGCCGACCGCCAGTCCGAGGATGCTTTGGGCCGCGTCTCGGTGCGCAGCAAGGGCGGCCAGCTGGTGCAGTTGTCGAGCTTTGCCACGGTCGAACGCACGGTCGGGCCGACCTCGGTCAACCACCAGGGGCAGCTGCAGGCGATCACCTTGTCGTTCAACCTGGGCGCCGACGTGCCGCTCGGGGTGGCCACCGGCAAGATCGACCAGATGGGCGTGGACATGAAACTGCCGGCCTCGGTCATCACCAAGTACGGCGGCGACGCCGCAGTGTTCCAGGATTCGCAGTCGAGCCAGATCATCCTGATCGTGGCCGCGCTGGGCGTGATCTACGTGTTGCTGGGCGTGCTGTACGAAAGCTTCATCCACCCGCTGACCATCCTGGCGGGCCTGCCCTCGGCCGCCGTCGGGGCGCTGCTGACCTTGCGCATCTTCGGGCTGGACCTGACCATGATCGCCATCATCGGCATCCTGATGCTGATCGGGATCGTCAAGAAGAATGCCATCATGATGATCGATTTTGCCCTGCATGCGCAGCGCAACGAGGGCCTCAGCCCGGTCGAAGCGATCCGCGAAGCCTGCATCCTGCGCCTGCGGCCGATCCTGATGACCACCCTGGCCGCGCTGATGGGCGCGCTGCCGATCGCGCTCGGCCTGGGCGCCGGCGCCGAACTGCGCCAGCCGCTCGGCCTGGCCGTGGTCGGCGGCTTGCTGTTCTCGCAAGTGATCACGCTCTACATCACCCCCGTGATCTACCTGTTCCTCGACAAGTACAGCGGCAGCGGTCCGATGACCGACGCCCAGCTGGCCGATGTCGAGCAAGCGCACTGATATTTCCAAAAGGTATTTAATTGACTGGAAACAACACGGCGATGTGACCGCCTGCCACCATGGAAGCCATGCATCTTCATTGACAGGCGGTCACCATGAAACCTTACAGCGTCACCCTCATCGGCATGGGCCCGCGCGGCCTGTCCCTGCTAGAGCGCATCGCCGCCTTCGCGCGCGCCCACAATACGCCCCTGCAAGTACACCTGATCGACCCGGCCGAGTGCGGTCCGGGCGTGCATGCGCCGGGCCAGCCGCAGCACCTCCTGATCAATACCGTGGCCAGCCAGGTCACGATTTTCCCCTTCCGCGAGGCGGTCGAGCTGGCACCCGTGTGCGCCACGCCGTCGCTCACCGAATGGGCCCACGCCGAGGGCTACCGCCGCTTCGACGACCAGTTCGTGCAGGTCGCGCCCGGGGAAGAGGGCGGCGCCGCGATCACGCCGCTCGACTACCTGCCGCGCTATTTGCTGGGCCGCTACCTGGTCTGGGCCTACGACGCGATCCGCGCGGCGCTGCCGCCCACGGTGGCGCTGACGCACCTGCGGCAGCGCGCCATCGACATGTTCCAGATGCCCGACGGCAGCTTCATGGTGGAGCTCGACAGCGGCTTTTCGGTCAGCAGCGATTTCGTCTTCATGACGACCGGCCACAGCCGCAATAACCTGACCGACCAAGAAGCCTGGTGCCACAAGTTTGCCCAGGACCACGCGCGCTACAACGGCAAGCTGGCCTTCATCCGCCATGTGTATCCGCTCGACAAGCTGGTCGGCATCGCCAGCGACGCCCGGGTCGCCATCGAAGGGTTGGGCCTGACCGCGCACGATGTGGTCTCGCAACTGACGGTGGGCCGGGGCGGGCGCTTCGAGCCGTCCGGCAGCGGTCTGCGCTACATCGCCTCGGGGCGCGAGCCGGCCCTGCTGCTGTTTTCGCGCAAATGCCTGCCGGCGGCGGCGCGCGGCGTCAACCAGAAAGGCTTGAACGGACGCCACCAGAGCCGCTTTTTCACGCGCGACGCGCTGCGCGTCCTGCGCCAGCAAGCCCAGCGCGAGCGCGGCAGCCCCCAGCTCGACTTCGACCGCGAACTGTTGCCGCTGCTGATACGCGAAATGGGTTACGCCTGGCGCTGCGCGCTGGCCGGGGCGAGGAGCGCGCCCGCGCCCGATCCCCTGCACTACGCGCTCGGCGCCGAGGAGCGCGCCGCCATCGACGCCATGCTGTTCCCCTTGCAGGGGCGCAGCTTCGCCACGGCCGAGGACTTTGCCACCTTTTTCACCTGCATGATCGCCGACGACCTGTCGGAAGCGCGCCGGGGCAACCTGGGCAGCCCGATCAAGGCCGCCACCGACGTGCTGCGCGACGCCCGCGCCGTGCTGCAGGACATGATCGAGCATGGCGGCCTGACCGCCGCGTCGCACCGCAAGTTTCTCAGCGTCTATAACCCGGCCATCAACCGGGTCACTTTCGGCCCGCCGGGCCAGCGCAATGAGCAGTGGCTGGCGCTGCTTGAAGCCGGCGTGCTGAGCGTGGCCGCCGGTCCCAACGCGGCCGTGCGCATCGACGAAGACCGTTCCCAGTTCGCCCTGCACACGCGCTTCGCCTCGGGGGCGACGGTCCAGCATGTGGATGCGCTGGTGGTGGCCCGGCTGGATGTGTTCTCGCCCGAAACCGACGAAAGCCCCTTGATCCGCAAGCTGCTCAAGCGCGGCACCATCCGCCCTTATTACAATGGCACCTTCCATCCGGGCGGGGTGGATATCGACCAGGCCAACCATCCGCTCGACAGCGCGGCGCGCCCGGTGGGCAACCTGTGGGCGCTCGGCTACCTGGTGGAAGGGCCGCATTACTACACGCACGCCTTGCCGCGCCCGCAACTGCACTCGCGCCAGGTGCTCGACGCCGAGCGCTGCGTGCGCGAACTGTTCGCGCAAATGGCCGAGCGCGACAGTGCGCGGCGGCAGGTGCGTCCGCGCGTGTTTGCCAGCGCCGAACGGGTGACGAGCTGAGGCTTGGGACGCTCATATTGTTGCAGCGCTGATACATATAGTAACAACTATCAAGACACTCATCTTGTAAGCTGCACGGGGTGAGCTTGCCAATGCGCAAAAACCACAAAACGGTTAGACTTCGGCTCCTGAGCCGCAATTTGCTGGCGCCGTCCCTGGAAAGCTGTTTACATTTTGCGCGACCATTCCCACCATTCGACCGAGAACAGCGGCTACTGCGAGCATTGCGGTCAGCCCTTGCCCGGTGTCGCGGTGCCCAGTTACGAGGTCAAGCGCTTCAATTCGGTCGGCGTGGGCGTCACGCTGGCCTTGCACCTTTTGTTGCTGCTGCTGTGGGTAGTCAATCCGCAAAAAGAGCAAAAAGCGCCGCCGCCCAATTCGGGCGGGGAAATCACCTACGTCACGCCGCTGCCCGAGAACAAGCCCAAGCGGCAGCCGAAGGAACAGCCGAAAACCACGCCCAAGCCGACCACCCAGGCGCGGCCCAAGCCGCCCACCGTGGCCAGGGTCCAGCGTTTGCCCGACACCATCACCTTGCCGAATGAAAAGCCGGTCAAGCAAGCCGACGTTCCCGAGCCGCCCAAGCCGGTGCGCCCGGCCGCGGTGGCGCCCGAGACCGACATGGCGGCCGCGATCGAAGCGCGGCGCCGCGCGCGCGGCCAGACCGAGAGCGAGCAGCCGGCCGAGGAAAGCGCGGCCGAGCGCGGCATGCGCATCGCCAAGGCGAATATCGCGGCGGCCAACGGGCGCAGCATGGGCGACGACCGCAACGATACCGGCGGCGTGTTCGAGGTGAAAAAGAATGCGATGACGGCCACGGTCAAGTTCCGCGGCTGGAATCCGAGCTTCAAGCGGCGCTGGCTGCAGGAAGTCACGGTCGAGCTGGGCAATGAGAAGGATATCGAGACGGCCGTGATCAAGAAGATGATCGAGATTATCCGCAAGGAAAAGACCGGCGACTTCGAATGGGATTCGCACCGCTTGCAGCGCGTGGTGAAGAAGAGCGCGCGGGTGGAGGATACGGCGGAACTGGCTGATTTCTTGCAGAAGGAAATGTTTCCGGAAAACCGGCGCGGACGCTGAGCCGGCGGGATGAAAAAAGGGCGCCGCGGCGCCCTTTTGTTTGTATCGCGGCCTCAGCCGCGCGCCTTGAGCAAACGGGCGATATCGAGCGCAAAATAGGTCAGCACGCCATCGGCGCCGGCGCGCTTGAACGCCATCATCGCTTCCATCATCACCTTGTCATGATCGAGCCAGCCGTTTTGCGCGGCCGCCTTGATCATCGCGTACTCGCCGCTGACCTGGTAGGCGAAGGTCGGCACCTTGAACTCGTCCTTGACGCGGCGTACGATGTCCAGGTAAGGCATGCCCGGCTTGACCATGACCATGTCGGCCCCTTCGGCGATATCGAGCGCCACTTCGCGCAGCGCTTCGTTGCCGTTGGCCGGGTCCATCTGGTAAGTGAACTTGTCGCTTTTGCCCAGCGACGCCGCCGAGCTGACCGCCTCGCGGAACGGACCATAGAAGGCCGACGCGTACTTGGCCGAATACGCCATGATGCGGGTGTGGATGTAACCCTGCGCTTCGAACGCTTGGCGCAAGGCGCCGATGCGCCCGTCCATCATGTCCGACGGCGCCACCACGTCCACGCCGGCCTGCGCGTGGCACAGGGCCTGGCGGATCAGCATGGCGGTGGTTTCGTCGTTGAGCACGTAGCCGTTCTCGTCGATCAGGCCATCCTGGCCGTGGCTGGTGTAGGGGTCGAGCGCGATGTCGGTCAGCACGCCCAGTTCAGGAAAGCGCGCCTTGAGCGCACGCACGGCGCGCGGAATCAGGCCGTCCGGGTTGGTCGCTTCGACCCCGTCCGCGGTTTTCAGCGCCACGTCAATCGAGGGAAACAGGGCCAGCACCGGAATGCCGAGCTTGACGCACTCCTGGGCGACGTCGAGCAGCAGGTCGACCGAGAGGCGCTCGATGCCCGGCATTGCCGCAATCGGCTGGCGCTGGTTGACGCCGTCGACGATGAAGACCGGATAAATCAGGTCGGACGAGGTGATCGTGTTTTCGCGCACCATGGCGCGCGAAAACGGGTCGCGCCGCATGCGGCGCATGCGCGTGGCGGGGAACTGCACTGGCAGAGTAGACATCGTTTTTTTCCGAGTGAACAAAAATCAGGGAATCAGGCCTCGTCGTCGCTGTCGACCGGGTCGACCAGCGGCGTGTCCGGATCGGCCTCGATCGGCGTCAGGCCCAGCAGGTCGATGATCTTGTCGTTGGCTTCCTCGATGCCGACGCGCTTGAGCGCCGAAAACAGTTGCACCGTGAACGGGAAGCCTTCGCCATCTTCGTCAACATAGCTTTCGAGCATCATGCGCGCCTGGCGCAGGGCGTTGGTCGATTCGTTGCGGTTGAGCTTGTCGGCCTTGGTCAGGATGCAGTGGATCGGTTTGCCGGTCGGGGCGAACCATTCGAGCATCTGCACGTCCAGTTCGGTGAACGGACGGCGCGAATCCATGATCAGCACCAGCGCGGCCAGCTGCTCGCGGCGCTGGACGTAGTCGCCCAGCAGCTTTTGCCAGTGCAGCTTGGCCGAGCCGGACACTTCGGCGTAGCCGTAGCCGGGCAAGTCGACCAGCAGCGCTTCGATTTCCTCGACGATGGTGGCATCCTTGCGGTGTTGCCCGACGTGCGCGCCACCGATCGAAAAATAATTGATGTGCTGGGTGCGGCCCGGCGTTTTGGACGCGAACGCGAGGCCTTTCTGATTTGTCAGAATGTTAATGGCGGTCGACTTTCCCGCGTTGGAACGGCCGGCGAAGGCGATTTCCGGGGCCTGCGTATCGGGCAGGTCACGCAGTTGGTTGACGGTCGTAAAGAAGCGGGCTTGCCAGAGTTTGGACATGGGATGGGCAGAAAATGCAACAAGAGGGGCGATAACGCGAGAAAGCTATTGTACAATAAGGGGTTACGAATTGTTGTCACGCAAAAGCCATGGCGAGCACACAAGATCGTTTGCACTACATTAGAACCGAATTTCCGGGGCAGGTCTGGACCGGAAATTTTCAACAAAACCAATTTTCGACTTGTCTCAGGGTGTTTGAATGAATCGTGCGTTTTTACCGGCCGCCGGAGCGGCGTTTGTGAAATCCTTGCTGCTGGCTACGTTTGCCGTGTCGGGCCTCGTGTCCGCTGCCGAGCATGCACCCGCCCCAGTCAAGGCCGACGCCGCTAAAGGCGCTACCCTGTACGACAGCGGCGACGCCGCGCGCGGCTTGCCCGCCTGCGCTTCCTGCCACGGCGCGGCCGGCAATTCGACCATCGCCGCCAATCCGAAGCTGGCCGCCCAGTTCGAGGCTTACACCCACAAGCAACTGATCGATTTCACCACGCCCAACCGGGTCAATCCGGTGATGACGAGCTTCGCCAAGATGCTCTCGGACGATGAAAAGAAAAACATCGCCGCCTATCTGTCCACCCAAGCCCCGAAAGCGGGCGCGGCCAAGAACAAGGATACCGTCCTGCTCGGCAAGAACATCTATCGCGGCGGCATTCCCGGCACCGGCGTGGCCGCCTGCGCCAGCTGCCACGGCGCCAACGGCAACGGCATCCCGGCGCAATTCCCGCGCCTGTCCGGCCAGCACCAGGATTACACCATCAACCAGCTGCAAGCCTTCAAGAGCGGCGCGCGCAAGAACAGCGTGCAGATGACGACCCTGGCCAAGCGCATGTCGGACGATGAAATGAAAGCGGTCGCAGACTACATCGCCGGCTTGAAATAAGCACAACAAGGCGCGTGCCGCACGGTGCGCGTTTTGCCACGGAAGGTCGAAGGGCGGCGGCGCGCAAGCGGGCTGCCCTTTTTGTTGGTATCCTCGCGGGTTGAGCCTACTGGAATAGGCTCTAAGTCGTGCCTGCACATAGGGATCTGTAGAAATGAGCACCACCGGAATTGTCATAAACACGCGCCGCCCCGTCCTGGCCGAGGCGGTCGAGCTGGTCTCGTCGATGCGCTTTGCCATCAGCATGCTGACCATCATCGCGATTGCCTCGATGATCGGCACGGTGCTCACGCAAAACCAGCCGATGCCCAACTATGTCAACCAGTTCGGCCCGTTCTGGTTCGATGTCTTCAACAAGCTCGGCCTGTACGCGGTGTATTCGGCCTGGTGGTTCCTGCTCATCCTGGTGTTCCTGATCCTCTCGACCGCCCTGTGCATCGTGCGCAATGCGCCGAAAATGATCAAGGACATGCGCAGCTGGCGCGACAATGTGCGCGAAAGCTCGCTGCGCAATTTCCACCACAAGGCCGAATGGACGGCGCCGCTCTCGCGTCCCGAGCTGGCGCGCCAGAGCGCCGCCCGCCTGGCCGACGCCGGCTACGCGGCCAAGATCGTGGAAAAAGACAATGGCACCCTGGTGGCGGCCAAGAAGGGCGCGGCCAACAAGTTCGGCTATATCTTCGCGCACAGCTCGATCATCATCATCCTGGTCGGCGGCATGCTCGATTCGGATATTCCGATCCAGTTCCAGGAGTGGTTCCTGGGCAAGACGCCGTTCGTGGGCGGCGGCCTGATTTCCGAGATTCCCGAAAAGCATCGTCTCAGCCTGGGCAATCCGACCTACCGCGGCAATACCCTCATTCCCGAAGGCCAGTCGAGCGATATCGCGATCATTCCGCGCCCGGACGGCTCGCTGCTGCAGCCGCTCCCGTTCACGATCCAGTTAAAGCGCTTCAACATCGATTTCTACTCGACCGGCATGCCCAAGCTGTTCGCCAGCGAAGTGGTGATCCGCGACCATGAAACCGGCAAGACCTTCCCGGCGACGATCAAGGTCAACGAACCGCTGATCTACAAGGGCGTGGCGGTGTACCAGTCGAGCTTCGAAGATGGCGGCAGCAAGCTCAAACTGGTCGGCTACCCGATGAGCGGCACCGACCAGGCGTCGTTTACGATGGAAGGCGAAGTGAACTCGTCGACCCCGCTCAAGCGCGGCGCCGACGAGTACACGGTCGAATGGAGCAGCTTCCGCGCGTTCAACGTCGAAAACACAGGCGGCAAGGACGATGCGCGCGCCGTCACCAAGGGCCAGAGCCTGAACGAACAGTTCGCCGCCAAGCTCGACAAGCATTCCGGCTCGGCCGGCAAGAACGCCGGCAACAAGGACTTGAAAAACGTCGGCCCGAGCGTACAGTACAAGCTGCGCGACAAGACCGGCCAGGCGCGCGAATACCAGAATTACATGCAGCCGGTGACGATCGACGGGGTCCAGGTGTTCCTGGCAGGCGTGCGCGCCTCGCCCAACGAGCCGTTCAGCTTCCTGCGCATTCCGTCCGACGAGGCGCACACGGTCAAGGAATGGATGCGCCTGCGCGCCGCCCTGGCCGACCCGGCCCTGCGCGAACTGGCGGCCGAGCGCTACGCGCGGCGCGCCATGCCGTCCACCAGCAACAGCCCGGCCGCCGCCCTGGCGCGCCAGTTGCAGGAATCGTCCTCGAAAAGCCTGGCCATTTTCGCCGGCGACGGCAAGCAGGGCGGTTACGCGGCGGTCTCGCGCTTCCTTGAAAAAATTCCCGCCGCCGAGCAGGAAAAGGCCGCGAATATCTTCATGAAAATCCTCAACGGCACCCTGTGGGAGCTGTGGCAGGCCGCGCGCGAAAAACAGGGCCTGGCCCCGGTGGCCGGCGACGAGACCCAGGCGCGCTTCCTGCAACTGGCTACCAATGCCCTGTCCGACAGCTTCTTTTATGGCGCCCCGGTCTACCTGCAGCTCGACGACTTTGTCGAAGTCAAGGCCTCGGTGCTGCAGGTGACGCGCTCGCCGGGCAAGGCCGTGGTCTACCTCGGCTGCGTGTTCCTGGTGCTGGGCGTGTTCGCCATGTTCTACATCCGCGAACGGCGCCTGTGGGTCTGGGTGCGCGACGGCGAGGCCGGCGGCCCCGCGCACGCCCTGATGGCGATGAGCACGCAACGAAAAACGCTTGATTTCGAGCATGAATTTAACGATCTGAAAGCCAAGCTGCCGCAGTTGGCGTAAGCTGGGCCGACAGCGTATCAGCAGCACTGGAGAACATGATGCAAGCTACACAAACCCCGCAAGGCGCACCGGCGCAGACGTACCAGCAGGCGCCCGGCTACTTCAAGCGGCTGGCCCCGGCCGACTGGCTGTTCGCGGCCGTGCTGCTGGGCGCGGCGCTGTTCGCGCTCAACCGCTACGGCGCCTACATGGACATTTACGAAAAGGTGATCCTGGTGCTGGCCGCGCCCACCTTCGCCGCGCTCGGCTGGCACTGGAAGCCGGTGCGCTGGCTGATGCCGCTGGTGGCCTTGCTGTCGTTCTTCGCCATCGCGCTGTACGACCATAACCTGGCCATGGCGAACAAGAAATTCTTCCTGAAATACATGCTGTCGAGCCAATCCGCGATTTTGTGGATGAGCGCGCTGTTCATTTTTTCCACCGCGTTTTACTGGGTCGGACTGGCCAGCCGCGCCAATTTCGGCTTCTCGGTCGGCTCCAGGCTGTGCTGGGCCGCCGTGGTGCTGGGCTGGACCGGCATGATGGTGCGCTGGTACGAGTCCTACCTGATCGGCCCCGACGTCGGCCACATTCCAGTGTCGAACCTGTATGAAGTGTTCGTCCTGTTCTCGATGATCACCGCCATGTTCTACCTGTATTACGAGAAACACTACGCCACCCGCCAGCTGGGCGCCTTCGTGCTGCCGGTGATCGCCGCCGCCGTCACCTTCCTGATGTGGTACGCCGACTCGCGCGACGCCGCCGACATTCAGCCGCTGGTGCCGGCCCTGCAGAGCTGGTGGATGAAAATCCACGTGCCGGCCAACTTCATCGGCTACGGCACCTTCGCGCTGGCGGCCATGGTCGGTTCGGCCTACCTGCTCAAGTCGGCCGGCTACCTGCAAGACCGCCTGCCGTCGCTGGAAGTGCTCGACGACGTCATGTACAAGTCGATCTCGGTCGGTTTCGCTTTCTTCACGGTGGCCACCATCCTGGGCGCCCTGTGGGCGGCCGAAGCCTGGGGCGGCTACTGGTCGTGGGATCCGAAGGAAACCTGGGCCCTGATCGTCTGGCTCAACTACGCGGCCTGGCTGCACATGCGCCTGATGACCGGCCTGCGCGGCCGCGTGGCGGCCTGGTGGGCGCTGATCGGCCTGGTGGTGACCACCTTCGCGTTTTTGGGCGTGAACATGTTCCTGTCGGGCCTGCATTCTTATGGCAAACTTTAATGACGAAACTGTAATCAAGCAAAGCGGCAAGATGGTGTAAGGTAGCTTCACCCTATCTGACTTGCCGGAGCCGCCCATGCTGATCCACCGTCGTCCCAACGGGCTTGACCTGCCCTTGTCATCCGAAATCACGCCGCAGGCGGTGTACGAGTCGCGCCGCCGCTTCATTGCCCGGATGGCGGTCGGCGCGGCCGCCGGCGGCGCGCTGTGGGAAATGGCCAACCGCGAAGCCTTCGCGGCCGCGCCGGCCGCAGCGGCGCCGCAAAAGCTGGCCGGCAAGCCCAATCCGGCCTACGCCGCGCTCGACAAGCAGACTTCGTTCAAGGATGCCTCGACCTACAACAACTTCTACGAATTCGGCCTCGACAAGTCCGACCCGGCCCAGAACGCCCATACCCTCAAGACGCGTCCGTGGACGGTGACGATCGAAGGCGAAGTCAAAAAGCCGATGACGCTCGATATCGATGCGCTGCTCAAGCTGGCGCCCCTCGAAGAGCGCGTCTACCGGCTGCGCTGCGTGGAAGGCTGGTCGATGGTGATTCCGTGGGTCGGCTATTCCTTGTCCGAGCTGATCAAGAAGGTCGAGCCGACCGGCAACGCCAAGTACGTCGAGTTCGTCACCCTGGCCGACAAGGCGCAGATGCCGGGCGTCTCCAGCCGCGTGCTGAACTGGCCGTATGTGGAGGGCTTGCGCATCGACGAAGCCAATCATCCGCTGACCTTGCTGACCCTGGGCATGTACGGCCAGACCCTGCCGAACCAGAATGGCGCGCCGGTGCGCCTGGTGGTGCCCTGGAAATACGGTTTCAAGTCGGCCAAGTCGATCGTCAAGATCCGCTTCGTCAAGGACCAGCCGCGCACGGCATGGAATGTGTCGGCGCCGTCCGAGTACGGCTTTTACTCGAACGTCAATCCCGAGATCGATCACCCGCGCTGGTCGCAGGCCAGCGAGCGCCGCATTGGCGAAGACGGCTTCTTCCAGAAAAAGCGCAAGACCTTGATGTTCAACGGCTATGACGTGGGCTCGCTGTACAGCGGACTCGACCTGAAAAAGAACTTCTGAGCCGATGGCGTTCAATCCCGCTCCGAAGCAACTGTCGGCGATCAAGGCCGTCCTGTTCGCGCTGGCGCTGGCGCCGCTGGCGCGCATGGTGTACCTGACCGTCAGCGGGCAACTGGTCGAGCCGCTCGAATTCATCACGCGCGGCACCGGCGACTGGGTGCTGTATTTGCTGTGCGTCACCCTGGCGCTGACGCCCTTGCGGCGCCTGACGGGCTGGAACTGGCTGGTCAAGCTGCGCCGCATGGCGGGCCTGTTTACCTTTTTCTACGGCTGCCTGCATTTCCTGACGTTTTTCTGGTTCGACCATTCTTTCGATGTGGCGGAGATGTTCCGGGATGTCCTCAAACGGCCCTTCATCACGGTCGGCTTCATTGCCTTCGTGCTCCTCATTCCGCTGGCCGTGACCAGCACCAACGGCATGATCAAGCGCCTCGGCGGCAAGCGCTGGCAGTGGCTGCACCGGCTCATCTATGTGATCGCGCCGCTGGCGATCCTGCATTTCTGGTGGATGAAGGCCGGCAAGAACAACTTCACCGAACCGCTCATTACCGGCGCCATCGTCGCGTTACTGCTGGGTCTGCGGGTGTGGTGGAGCCGCCAGAAGGCCGCCGCGCGCGTTTGAGGCAGCGCAAAGGCGGGGCGGGGGCACTGGCGAGAATGCCCCATGACCGCCGCCACCCGTCGGCACGCCAGGGTGACCTTGTCTGGCGCGTGCAGCTCGGCGACGAGTTTTTGTACGTTGACATCCTGCTCGAATGCCAGTCTGGCGTGGACCGCTCGATGGCGCTGCGCATGCCGACCTACGTCGGCCTGCTGTGCCAGGATCTGGTCAAGCGCCACGAACTGTCGCCGGGATTGCGCTTGCCGCCGCTGTTGCCGCTGGTGCTGTACAACGGCGGACCGCGCTAAAATGCCAGCATGGATCTGGCGGAGTTGCTGATGGAAGCACCCGCCGGGCTGGCCGCTCTGCAGCCATCGCAGCGCTACGTGCTGATCGACCAGCAGCGCCTGGACCCGGCGGCGCTGGCAGGGCGGAGGCAGGGCGGAAGGGCAAGTCATGGCCCTGCGGGCCACGCAAGACGAACTGGAAACGTGGATCGAGCCTGCTCTGAGCGCGCCCAGCCTGGCGGCCTTGTTCGGCGCCGCGGCGGCGCCCGTCTAGGCGCCGCCGCGCGCTTTACTTGAGCATCGATTCGAGCGCGAACAGCTCGGCCGGCTCTTCGCGCCGGCGCACCAGATGCACCGAGTCGCCATCGACCATGACTTCGGCGGCGCGGCCGCGCGTGTTGTAATTCGACGACATCGTAAACCCATAGGCGCCGGCCTGCATGATCGCCAGCAGGTCGCCCTGTTCCACGCTCAGGTCGCGCGCGCGCGCCAGCCAGTCGCCCGACTCGCACACCGGCCCGACCACATCGTAGCTGAGCGCCGGCGTCGTGCCGGCCCGGACCTGTTGCACATCCATCCAGGCCTGGTACAGGGCCGGGCGCATCAGGTCGTTCATGGCGGCGTCGACGATGCAGAAATTCTTTTCGGCGCCAGGCTTGAGGAACTCCACGCGGGTCAGCAGCACCCCGGTGTCGCCCACGATGGCGCGGCCCGGCTCGAAAATCACCTTGATCGGCACACCGCCATGGCTGGCCGCGCGCCAGGCATCGATGCGCGCGAACACGCGGCCCAGGTAATCGGCCACCGGCACCGGGGCGGCCTCGCCGGCGCCGCCGTAGTTGATGCCGATGCCGCCGCCCATGTCGAGGTGCTCGAGCACGATGCCTTCGGCGCCCAGCGCGTCGACCAGTTCGATCAGCTTGTCGAGCGCTTCGAGCAGCGGCGCGTCGTCCAGCAGTTGCGAGCCGATGTGGCAATCGATGCCGACCGGGGTCAGGTGCGGCAGGGCGGCCGCGTTGCGGTAGGTGGCCAGCGCATCGTCGAACGCGACGCCGAACTTGTTCGCTTTCAGCCCGGTGGCGATGTACGGATGGGTCTTGGCGTCGACGTTCGGGTTCACGCGCAGCGAGACGCGCGCCTGTTTGCCCATGGCGCCGGCCACCTCGTTCAAACGGTGCAGTTCGGGAATCGACTCGACGTTAAAGCACAGGATGTCGTGCGACAGCGCCAGGCGCATTTCGTCGGCGCTCTTGCCGACCCCGGAAAAAATCACCTTGGCCGGATCGCCGCCGGCGCCGATCACGCGCAGCAGTTCGCCGCCCGAAACGATGTCGAAGCCGGCGCCGCGGCGCGCCAGCAGGTCGAGAATGGCCAGGTTCGAATTGGCTTTCATGGCATAGCAAACCAGCGCGTCGCGCCCGGCGCAAGCGTCGGCGAAGGCGTCGAAGTTCTCCAGCAATGCCGCTTTCGAATACACATAGGTCGGCGTGCCGAACTGCTCGGCGATGCGGGACAGGGGGGTGCTTTCGGCGTGCAGGACGCCGTCCAGATGAAAGAAATGCGACATGGTGTGAGGGGGAAGGGTTATTCAGCAGCCGGGGTGGCTGGCGGTGGTGGCAGCGGGGCGGCCGCCGCAGCAGATGCAGCGGGCTTGGCCGGTGGCTTGGGCAGGTACAGCGGGCCGGCCTGGCCGCAGCCTGCCAGCAAGCCAAAGACCACGGCGGCGATGCCGATATTGAGCGCGGATGAAGACTTCACGATTAGAATCACGGTTTGATTGGCAGACCCTGGAGTGTAGCATGAGCGAAAAAGAATTTTTGGACCTGGCCGAAGCGACCTTGAACACGATCGAAGAGGCGATGGACCGGCTGAACGACGAGGATGTCATCGATGTCGAGTGCAAGCGCAGCGGCAATGTGCTGGAGATCGAATTCATCGACAACGGCAGCAAGATCATCGTCAACAGCCAGGCCCCGATGCAGGAACTGTGGGTGGCGGCCAAGTCGGGCGGCTTCCACTACAAGCGCGAGGGCGGCGCCTGGATCAACACGCGCGACGGCAGCGAACTGTTCGCCGCGCTCTCCGAGCTGGCCAGCGCCCAGGGCGGCGCCACGGTCACGCTGGTGTAAAACCGGACAAGCGGGGTCAGCCCCTAATGGCGTTAACTTAAGCTCCGTCTTTCCCGCCTGCGCGGGAAAGACGGTTTTTAGGTTTGTGGCCAGAAAGCCGCTTAACTTAAGGCCATTAGGGTCAGACCCCGGTGTTGCTGCTTGGGGTCAGACCCCGCTTGTCCGGTTTTACACCGCGTCCGCCTTGCCTGCGTCAGAACAGCTCGTTCTTGACCGCGTCCTTGACCTTTTCCTCGGCCGGCGTGCCGCGCGCGCCGATGTCGAGGCTCTGCACTCCCGTGCCGGGCGGATTCTCGGCATAGTAATAGTCGTCGCCGGACATCACCAGCCCTTCGGGCACCACCCGTTCCTCGTTCGGCACGCCCTTGAGCGCCTTTTGCATGAAGCCGATCCAGATCGGCAGGGCCAGTCCACCGCCGGTTTCCTTGTTGCCCAGGTTCTTCGGCTGGTCGTAGCCGATCCAGGCGATCCCCACCAGTTTCGGCGTGTAACCGGCGAACCAGGCATCGATCGAATCGTTGGTGGTGCCGGTTTTACCCGACACGTCGGTGCGTTTGAGCACCAGTGCCTTGGTGGCGGTGCCGTAGCGCACCACGTCCTTGAGCATGCTGTCGACCAGGAAGGCATTGCGCGCATCGATCACCCGGTTTTCCTCATTGCCGGCCTTGTCCGGCGTGGCTTGCGAGAGGACTTTGCCGTTGCTGTCGGTAACTTTCGAGATCAGGTAGGGACTGACCCGGAAACCACCGTTGGCGAACACCGCGTAGGCGCCGGCCAGTTGCAGCGGCGTGGTCGAGCCGGAACCGAGCGCCAGGGTCAGGTAGGGCGGGTTTTTCTCGGCCTCGAAGCCGAAGCGGGTCGCGTATTCCTGGCCGTACTTGGCGCCGATCTTGTTGAGGATGCGGATCGAAATCATGTTCTTCGACTTGGTCAGCCCGCGCCGCATGGTCATCGGTCCTTCGTACTTGCTGTCGTAATTCTTCGGCTCCCAGGCCTGGCCGCCGGTCTGGCCGGCGTCGAACGAGATCGGGGCGTCATTGATGATGGTCGCCGGCGACAGCCCGCGCTCGAGCGAGGCCGAGTAGATGAAGGGCTTGAACGAGGAACCGGGCTGGCGCCAGGCCTGGGTGACGTGGTTGAACTTGTTGCGGTTGTAGTCGAAGCCGCCCACCAGCGCGCGGATCGCGCCGTCGGTGGTGTCGGCCGCGACAAACGCCGATTCGATCTGCGGCATCTGCGTGACCGACCAGGCGGTCCCGCCATCCTGGCTGATGCGGATCACGGCGCCGCGCTTGACCCGCCGGTTGGCCGCGGCCTTGCTCGATAACCAGCCCTGGGCGAATGCCAGGCCCGGACCGCTGATCTTGACTTCCTCGCCCGAGGCGGTCACCGCCGTGATGCCGGTGGGCGTCGCGTCGAGCACCATGGCGGCGATGATGTCGTCGCTGTCGGGATGCTCGGCCAGTTCGTTTTCGATCGCTTCGTCGGCTTCTTCCTTGGACTTGGGAATGTCGATATACGCTTCCGGGCCGCGGTAGGGATGGCGCTTCTCGTAGTCCATCACGCCGCGCCGCAGGGCCAGGTAGGCTGCATCCTGGTCGGCCTTGGTGACGGTGGTGAAGACGTTCAGGCCGCGCGTGTAGGTTTCTTCCTTGAATTGCTCGTACACCAACTGGCGCGCCATTTCGGCCACGTATTCGGCATGCACCCCGAATTCGCTGCTGTCGGACTTGATGCGCAAGTTCTCGGCCTTGGCCGTTTCGAACTGGGCCGGGGTGATGTAGCCCAGCATGTGCATGCGCTGCAGGATGTATTGCTGGCGCGTGCGCGCGCGTTTCGGGTTGACCACCGGATTGTAGGCCGACGGCGCCTTGGGCAGGCCGGCCAGCATGGCCGCTTCGGCCACGGTGATGTCTTTCAGGTTCTTGCCGAAGTAGATCTGCGCCGCCGAGGCGAAACCGTAGGCGCGCTGGCCCAGGTAGATCTGGTTCATGTAGACCTCGAGGATCTGGTCCTTGGTCAGGCTTTGCTCGATCTTCCAGGCCAGCAGCACTTCATAGGCCTTGCGCTTGAGCGTTTGCTCGCTCGAGAGGAAGAAATTGCGCGCCACCTGCTGGGTGATGGTCGAGGCGCCCTGCTTGGCCCCGCCGGTGGCGTTATGCACGGCCGCGCGCAGGATGCCGGTGTAGTCGACCCCGCCGTGCTGGTAGAAGCGGTCGTCTTCGATCGCCAGCACCGCCTTCTTCATGATCTCGGGAATATCCTTGATATGCACCAGGTTGCGGCGTTCTTCGCCGAACTCGCCGATGAGCACATTATCGGCCGAAAAAATCCGCAAAGGCATTTTCGGACGATAGTCGGTCAGGGTGTCGAGTTGCGGCAGATTCGGGTACGCCATGGCCAGCGCGAAGACCACGATCAGCAAGCCCACCAGGGCCGTGCCGACCAGGCTCCCGAGGACAATTAACAACAGTCGCTTGGGCGAGCGCTTGCGCGCGGGGGAGGTGTTGCTGGCGTCCGTTCTGGAAGGGCTCATGCGGGTCGAATCTTTCGCTTTTATGGGTGCCCCTCATTATAATGCACCGCCACTGCCTGCGGCAGCCTGCCGAGTACTTGCCTTTAGGAACATTTGTACCCCTCCGACAACTGTGATGGCGAGCAGTTCACAGAGTGTCGTATTCCAGCCCACAGGCATAAAATTTCAAAACAGAAATACCTTTACATGGGATCACGCTTATTGCTACGATTTAATGTACTGCCTTATGTATAGATGCTAAATGGCGGTTTTGTAGCAAATTCCCCCGCGTCGGGCACTTCATTTTTGGTTCTGCAAGGCCCGTTTTGCAGCGTAAGCATTGATTATAGGTAGGTAAGGGAGTACGGTCTTGATGGTCAATTTAGGTTCCTTGTTCGGTCAATCCAGCCCGCCGTTGCTCGGCCTGGACATCAGCACGTCGGGCGTGCGCCTGGTGGAGCTGGTCGTGGTCGGCAAAAACGAGCTGCGCCTCGAACGCTATGCGTCCGAACCGTTCCCGCGTGGCGCGGTCGTCGACGGCAATATCGAAAATATCGAGCAGGTCTCGGAGGCGGTGCGCCGCGTCTGGAAGAAAAGCGGCACCCGCGTCAAGCTGGTCGCGCTCGGCATGCCGCCGGCCTCGGTGATCACCAAAAAGATCATCTTGCCGGCCGGCATGTCCGAAGACCAGCTCGAGATCCAGGTCGAGTCTGAAGCAAGCCAGTATATTCCCTTCGCGCTCGACGAGGTCAGCCTCGACTTCGACGTGATCGGACCGGCCGCCAATTCGGTCGACGACATCGACGTCATGCTGGCCGCCTCGCGCAAGGAAAAGGTCGAGGACCGCGTGGCGATCGCCGAAGCGGCCGGCCTGACCGCGGTGGTGATGGACATCGAATCGTACGCCGCCCGCGCCGCGCTCGAACGGGTGACCTCGCAGATGAAGGGTTCCGAAGGCCAGATCGTGGCGCTGTTCCAGATCGGCGCCCAGGTCACGCATATTTCGGTCATGCTCAACGGCGAGACCATCTATGAGCGCGAGCAACCCTTCGGCGGCAACCAGCTGACCCAGGATATCGTGCGCTCGTACGGCTTGTCCTTCGACGAAGCCGACGCCAAGAAGAAAGCGGGCGACCTGCCCGACAACTTCCAGGCCGACCTGCTCGCTCCCTTCCTGGAAAACGCGGCGCTCGAAGTGACCCGCGCGATCCAGTTCTTCTACACCTCGACGCCCTACACGCGGGTCGACCAGCTGTTCCTGGCCGGCGGCTGCGCGCTCATTCCCGGCCTGCTCGACATCGTGGCCAGCCGCACCAAGATTTCCAGCGCGGTGGTCTCGCCCTTCAAGGGCATGTCGCTCGGTCCGTCCGTGCGCGAGCAGCAGCTGCGCAGCGAGGCTCCCGCCTACCTTGTCGCCTGCGGGCTGGCACTGCGGAGGTTTGGCTGATGATTAAAATTAACCTGCTTCCCCACCGGGAAGAAAAGCGCAAGCAAAAGAAGAGCGCCTTTATCGCCCTGATGGCCTTGTCGGCCGTGCTCGGCGTGCTGGTCGTGATCGCTGTCGGCGGCTATAACGCGCGCCGCATTTCGATCCAGGAAGGGCGCAATGGCGCGTTTGTCGCGGCCATCGTCGAACTCGACAAGAAGATCGTCGAAATCGCCAACCTGAAACAGGAAATCGAAGCGCTCAAGGCGCGCCAGCAGGCGGTCGAAGACTTGCAGGGCGAGCGCAACCAGCCGGTCTACCTGCTCGACGAACTGGTCAGGCAGACGCCGCAGGGTGTGTACCTCAAGACGTTCAAGCAGGAAGGCCAGCGCGTCACCGTGGGCGGCTACGCCCAGTCGCAGGAACGGGTGGCCGAATTGCTGCGCAATATCGCCGGCAATTCGCCGTGGCTCGAGCGTCCCGACCTGACCGAGGTGCGCGCGGCGCAACTGGCGCAGAGTAAAACCGGCAAGAAAGTCGTCGAGTTTACGCTGAACCTGTTCATCAAGCGCCAGCGCGAGAAGGATGAAGCGCTCAAGCCGGGCCAGAAACCGGCCGCAGGCGCCGTCGCCGCCGGTTCGGCCGTTCCCGCGCCAGCGGCCCCCGCGCCCGCGGCCCACTAGCCAGATCGGATTGAAAGAATGACTAAAGACTTGAAATCGATGGGGGGCTCGTTCAGCTCCCAGTTCCAGAACCTGGGCGAGCGCCCGCCGGGACAGTGGCCGCTCGCGCCGCGCATCCTGTGCGGTATCGCCGTCATGGCGGCTGTCATCACGGGCGGCCACTTCCTCTACTGGAGCACCCAGTTCGAAGAATATGACGCGCTCGCCGCCAAAGAATTGACCTTGCAGGCCGAGTACAAGACCAAGATCGCCCAGGCCGTCAACCTTGAGGCCCTGATCGCCCAGAAAGCCCAGGTCGACCAGTACGTCGAGCGCCTGCAGAAGCAATTGCCGAGCAAGGCTGAAATGGCGGCCCTGCTGTCGGACATCAACCAGGCCGGCGTCGGCCGCGGCCTGTCGTTCGACCTGTTCAAGCCGGGCCAGGTGGTGGTGCGCGATTACTACGCCGAACTGCCGATCGATATCCGCGTGACCGGGACTTACCACGACATTGGCGCCTTCGCCAGCGACATGGCCAACCTGCCGCGCATCGTCACGCTCAACAATATGTCGCTGTCGGCCAACAAGGATGGCGGCCTGATGCTCGAAGCGGTCGCCAAAACCTTCCGCTACCTCGACCCCGAAGAAGCCAATGCGCAGCGCAAGATCCGCTCGGACCGCGACAAGCTGGCCAAGGCCGGCAAGGGGGCAGCCAAATGATCACCAAACGCCATTACCTCGCGCTGCTGATCGGCGCCGGCCTGCTGGCCGGCTGCGGCGACAGCGACGTCCAGGAAGTCAATCAGTGGATGGAGCAGACCAAGAAGGAAACCAAGGTCGACGTCCAGCCGCTGACCGAGCCGACCACCTTCGTGCCGTTTGCCTACAGCACCGTCGGCCAGATCGATCCTTACGACCCGAACAAGCTGCTGGCCGAGCTGGCCCGCACGTCGGGCGCCAACAACCCGCTCAAGCCGGACGACAACCGGCCTAAAGAAGTCCTCGAGGCGTTCCCGCTCGACACCATGTCGATGGTGGGCAGCATGAAATCGAAGGGCGTCATGTATGCGCTGGTACAGATCGACAAGACCATGTACCACGTCAAGCCAGGCGACCGGGTGGGCCAGAATTTCGGCATCATCACCGGCGTGAGCGATGAAGCAATCAGTATCAAGGAAACGGTCCAGGATGCCGGCGGCGAATGGATCGAACGTCCCACCAAGCTAGAGTTGCAGGAAAGTAAGGAGAAGAAATGATCGCACTGAGAATGAATGGCACCGCGCTGATGGGCACGGTGATCCGCATGGGCGCATTATTGGCTCTGGCCTTCGGCGCCAACAGCGCCATGGCGCAAGAGAACGCGATCGAATCGATCACGGCCAACCAGCAGGGCTCGAACGTGGTGGTGAACGTGGCGATGAAAAACGCCCCGACCAAGCTGCCGATCGGTTTTTCGATCACCAATCCGACCCGCATCGCCCTCGATTTCGGCGCCACCGTCAATGCCACCGGCAAGACGGCCCAGGACGTGAACCTGGCCGACGTGCGCGGCATTAACGTGGTCCAGGCCGGCGCCCGCACACGCCTGGTGCTCAATCTCAAGCGTCCGCTCAACTACGCCACCGCCATCGATGGCAAGTCGATCATCGTCACCATCGACGGGTCCGGCGGCGTGGCCCAGGCCGTCGACAGCGCCGGCCAGCCGGTCCTGAACGGCGTCTCGTCCTCCTCGGCCCCGCTGCCGGTGCCGCAGGGCGCCAGGCGCCAGGTCTTGCGCGACCTCGATTTCCGCCGCGGCGCCAACGGCGAAGGCCGGGTCGTGGTCGACCTGCCGAACAGCCAGGTCGCGGTCGATGTACGCCAGGTCGGCAACACCGTGGTGGTCGATTTCATGAAAACCGGCTTGCCGGAAACCTTGCGCCGGCGCCTGGACGTGACCGATTTCGGCACCCCGGTCTCGCAGATCACCACTGTCACGCAAGGCGACAATGTGCGCATGACGGTCGAAGCGCGCGGCCTGTGGGAACAGACCGTGTACCAGAGCGATACCCAACTGGTGATCGACGTCAAGCCGATCAAGGAAGACGCCAACAAGCTGACCCAGGGCACCCAGGGTTACCGCGGCGAGAAAATCTCGTTCAACTTCCAGAACGTGGAAGTGCGCGCGGCGCTGCAAGCGATCGCCGACATCTCTGGCCTGAACATCATCACCAGCGATTCGGTCAGCGGCAACCTGACCTTGCGCCTGAAAGAAGTGCCATGGGACCAGGCGCTCGACGTGGTGTTGCAGGCCAAGGGCCTGGACATGCGCAAGAACGGTTCGGTCCTGTGGATCGCGCCCAAGGATGAACTGCTGACCAAGGAAAAGCTGGAACTCGAACAGCGCGCCCAGATCGCCGATCTCGAGCCGCTCAAGTCGGAAATCTTCCAGCTTAACTACCAGAAGGCCGAAGCCTTCCGCACCGTGTTCGGCCTCAATGCCGACGGTTCGCAAAAGGAAGATGGCGGCGGCGAGAACCGCGCACGCGTGCTGTCGAAACGCGGCAGCGCCGTGATCGACCCGCGCACCAACCAGTTGTTCATTACCGACATTTCCTCGAAACTGGAAGACTTGCGCAAGCTGATCCAGAAAACCGACGTCGCTGCCAAGCAAGTGCTGATCGAAGCGCGCCTGGTCGAAGCCAATGACGGTTTTTCCCGCAACCTGGGCGCCAAGATCGGCTTTGCCGACTTGCGCACCCTGCGCGGCGGCAATTCCGGCTATGCGTATCGCGGCAACGAACGTGTTGCCATCGGCGGCAACCTGGTCGGCATCGGCCAGGTCACCGGCCAGACCCCGGACAAGGGCGATGGCTACACCAATACCACCATGCTGAACCTGCCTGCGGCCAACATCGGCGGCAACCCGGCCGCGTCGCTGGCCGCCAGCCTGTTCTCGGCCGCCTCGAACCGTTTCCTGAACCTGGAACTGTCGGCGCTGGAAGCGGATGGCAAGGGCAAGATCATTTCCAGCCCGCGCGTCGTGACGGAAGACAAGAACGTGGCCGTGATCGAGCAGGGTATCGAACTGCCGTACGAAAAATCGACCAGCAGCGGCGCCACCTCGATCGAGTGGAAGAAAGCCAACCTGCGCCTCGAAGTGACCCCGCAGATCACGCCTGACGGCAACGTCGTGCTGGAAGTGAACGTCAACAAAGATACCAAGGGCGATGAAACGCGCGCGGGCTTTGCGATCAACACCCAGCACGTGCAAACCAAGGTGATGGTCGAAAACGGTGGTACGGTCGTACTGGGCGGTATTTACCAGCAAGCCGAAACCAATAACGTGACCAAGGTGCCTTTGCTGGGCGATCTGCCGGTCCTCGGCAATCTGTTCAAGACCACCGCGCGCACCAGCACCAAGACCGAACTGCTGGTCTTCATCACCCCGAAAATCGTCGCAGATCGCCTGTCGACGCGCTAACACCCGAATACATTTAATCAGGAATTAACATGCTGCCCACTTATTTACAACGCGCTTTTGCGAATCCGGTCCGCTTGCTGACCTGCGTCTCCGTGGCCACGGCCCTGGCGGCCTGTGGCGGCGGCGGAGGCAGCCCTGGCGGAACGAGCTCGACCACGCCCGGCACCACCACCCCGACCCCGGGTACCAACCCAGGTACGCCGACCACGCCAGTGGTGCCGGCCGAGCCGAAAATGACCGTGCAACTGGTCGACGCCGGCGGTACCGCGATCACCACCCTGTCGGGTGGTCAGGCGGGCCAGGTGAAGGTCACCGTGCTCGACGCCAAGGGCAACGCCGCCGTGAACGAGGTCGTGAAATTCACTACCGATGAGACCTTGCTGCAATTCACGCCAGTGTCGGGCTCGGCACTGACCGACGCCTCGGGCGTGGCGGTCATTACCGTCAAGCCGGCCAGCGTCACGTCGGCCGGCGCTGTCAATATCGCCGCTAGCGCCGTTGCCGGCGGTAAAGCGGTCACTGGCGGGATCAACCTGGCCGTCGGCGCGGCCCCGCTGACGCTCGGCAAGATCGACTTCGTGCCGGAACGCAAAGACGGCGCGATCCTGCCGGCCTTCGGCACCGCCTTGCTGCAGATTCCTATCACCACCGGCAACGTCGCTGCCACCACCGCACCGGGCCTGACCATCAATTCCCTGTGCAGTAACGACGGCACCGCCAGCCTGGTGCTGGGCGCGCTGGACAAAGGCGTGCAATCGGTCACCTACACCAACAAGGGTTGCCTGCGCGTGACCGACACCATCACTGTGTCGCTCGGCAATTTCAACCAGACAGTCAACATCAATGTGGGCAAGGCGAACATCGGCACCATCCAGTTCGTCGGTTCGGACTTGCAGGGCAGCGCGATCGTCCTGCGCGGCTCCGGCGGCCTGGGCCGCAAGGAATCGGCCATCCTGACTTTCCGCGTGCTCGACCAGAACAGTATCGGCTTGCCGGGCGTGGACGTGACCTTCACCGCGACCACCACCACCGGCGGCCTGATCGTGCAACCGGCCAAGGCCACTTCCGACGCCACCGGCGCGGTCACCACCACCGTCGCCTCGGGCACGATCCCGACGCCGGTGCGCGTGGTTGCCCAAGCGACGCGCAACGGCACCACCATCAGCGGCCTGTCCGACAGCCTGATCATTTCGACCGGCCTGCCGATCCAGAAATCGATGTCGCTCAGCTCCGACAGCTACAATATCGACGGCCTGAACTTCGATAATTCAATTGCCAAGGTCACCGTCCTGATGGCCGACCAGTACGGCAATCCGATCTCCGACGACACCGCTGTCAATTTCGTCACAGAAGGCGGCGCCATCGCCACCCCGAGTCAAGGCGGTTGCAAAACCAAGGATGGCGGTTGCACGGTCGAACTCAAGAGCCAGGCTTTCCGTCCCGTCAATGGGCGCGTGACCGTGCTGGCCTACGTCCAGGGTATTGAAAACTTTATCGACACCAATGGCGATGGCCTGTACAGCTGCAAACAGCCGATCCTGGTCAATCCTTCCGACCCAACCCCGTACCGTCCGCTGGTCGACAGCTGCACGCTGACCACCGGCGAAACCTTCAGCGACCAGGGCGATCCGTTCCTCAACACCGGCGAGCATGCAGTCATCCGCGGCAATCCAGGGGGCAACACGCTCATCAGGACTGGTAAAACTGGAAGAGAATACAACAGCGCCATTGGCGATCTGCCGTTCCCTTACAATCGCACCGCCTACAGCGCCGCAGGCAACCAGCAGTGGGGCTTGAATTACATCTGGCGCGAGGCCGAAATCGTCTTCAGCGGCGATGATCCGACCTTCATCCGCCAGTACCGCAATGAAGATGGCACCCTGCGCGACTGGACCTTGGCCGATGGCCCGTTGAATGTCATTGCTGGCCTGAGCGGTGCCGGTTGCTCGAACCAGCTCTTGTTCTTCCGCATCGTCGACGTCAATAACAACCCGCTGCCAAAAGACACCGCGGTCAGCGCCGGCGATTCGGACAAGGTCCAGCCGCAAACCGTCTCGCCAAACCTGGTTGGCTCGACCAACCGCCTGGGCGGCACCGAGCACTGGGTCAACATCAAGGCTGAAACGAGCTGTGCCCCTGGCGAGTTCTCCATCAAGGCGACGACGCCGCGCGGCAAAAGCAGCGCAGTAGGCTTTAGGTCGGGTCCGGCAGCTCCTTGAAGTCGGACAACATCTTCCTGGTAGGGCTGATGGGGGCGGGAAAAACCACCATCGGCCGTATTCTCGCCAGGAAGCTTGGTAAACGCTTTGTCGATTCCGACCACGAGATCGAGGCCCGTACGGGCGCAACCATCCCGTGGATTTTCGAAATCGAAGGCGAGGCGAGTTTTCGTCGCCGTGAGGCTGAGGTCATCCGTGACCTGACGGCGCAGGACGGACTCGTCCTCGCCACCGGCGGCGGGGCCGTGCTCGACCCCGCCAGCCGCGCCTATCTGAAACAACGTGGCCGCGTGGTTTACCTGCGCGCCAGCGTCAACAGCATCATGCTGCGCACCACCCACGACAAAAGCCGGCCCTTGCTGCAAACGGCCGACCCCCGCAGGAAACTCGAAGAATTGACGGCCCAGCGCGAGCCGCTGTACCGCGAGATTGCCGACCTGGTGATCGACACGGGCCGACCTAACGTACAATCGATGGTCCAAACAATTCTGACGCAACTGTCCGCGCTCGGCCCAGCCGCCGCGAGAACAGCGCGCGGGTCTCATATGCCACCATCGAACGCATCAGCAGTATCGCAACAAGCGAACACCGAACCATCCCGGATCTTCCTCAATGTCGAGCTGGGCGAACGCAGTTACCCGATCACCATCGGCGCCGGCGTGCTGTCCGACCCGGCCCTGCTCGAGCGTCATATCGCCGGGCGCAAGGTCGCCATCGTGACCAACACCACCGTGGCCCCGCTGTACCTCGAGCGCGTGGCCGCGCCGCTGCGCGCTGCGGGGCGCGATGTGCTCGAAATCGTCCTGCCCGACGGCGAACAGTTCAAGAGCTGGGACAGCCTGATGACCATCTTCGACGCCCTGCTCGAGCACAAGTGCGACCGCAAGACCACCATGGTGGCCCTGGGCGGCGGCGTGATCGGCGACCTGACCGGGTATGCCGCCGCCAGTTACATGCGCGGCGTGCCCTTCGTGCAGATGCCGACCACCTTGCTCGCGCAGGTCGACTCCTCGGTCGGCGGCAAGACCGGCATCAACCACCCGCTGGGCAAGAACATGATCGGCGCCTTTTACCAGCCGCGCGCCGTGCTGGCCGATACCGCCTCGCTCGACACCCTGGCGCCGCGCGAACTGTCGGCCGGCCTGGCCGAAGTGATCAAGCATGGCGCCATCATCGATGCCGCGTTTTTCGACTGGATCGAAGCGAACATCGGCAAGCTGATGGCGCGCGACCAGCACGCGCTGGCGCACGCCATCTCGCGCTCCTGCGAAATCAAGGCCGAGGTGGTGCGCCAGGATGAACGCGAGGGCGGCCTGCGCGCCATCCTCAATTTCGGCCACACTTTTGGTCACGCGATCGAAGCGGGCATGGGCTACGGCGCCTGGCTGCACGGCGAAGCGGTCGGTTGCGGCATGGTCATGGCGGCCGACCTGTCGCACCGCCTGGGACTGGTCGACGCGGCCACCGTGGCGCGCATGCGCGCGCTGGTGGCCGCCGCCGGCCTGCCGACCGTGGCGCCCGACCTCGGCGCCGAGCGCTGGCTCGAACTGATGGAAGTGGACAAGAAAAACGAAGGCGGCGCCATCAAGTTCATCCTGATGAAGCCCCTGGGCAGCCCGAACATCACCAGCGCCCCGCGCGAGCAACTGCTGGCCACCCTGGCCGCCTGCGTCGGCTGACATGAACCCGGACGCCCACCTCGCCCCGTACGCCGTGCATTCGGAGACGGCGCGCGGCCGGCGCCATCCCGAAACGTCGCATGCGTCGCGCAGCCAGTTCCAGCGCGACCGCGACCGCATCATCCACTGCTCGGCCTTCCGCCGGCTCGAATACAAGACCCAGGTCTTCCTCAATCACGAGGGCGACATGTTCCGCACGCGCCTCACGCACAGCCTGGAGGTGGCGCAGGTCGGCCGTTCCATGGCGCGCAACCTGCGCCTGAACGAAGACCTGGTCGAAGCGCTCGCGCTGGCGCATGACCTGGGCCACACGCCGTTCGGCCACGTGGGCCAGGATGTGCTCAACGAATGCATGCGCGAGCACGGCGGTTTCGAACACAACCTGCAAAGCCTGCGCGTGGTCGACGAACTCGAAGAGCACTACGGCGCCTTCGACGGCCTGAACCTGATGTTCGATACGCGCGAGGGCATCCTCAAGCACTGCTCGCTGGCCAACGCCAAACTGCTCGGCCCCGTGGCGCAGCGCTTCATCGACCGTACCGAGCCCTCGCTGGAAGCGCAGTTGACCAACCTGGCCGACGAAATCGCCTACAACAGCCACGATATCGACGATGGCTTGCGCTCAGGGCTGATCACGATCGCGCAGCTGGAGGAGGTCGATTTTTTCGCGCGCCGCTGGCACGATGTGCAAAAGGCCTATCCGGGCTTGTCGGGCCGGCGCGCCATCTACGAAACCTTGCGCCGCCTGATCACCGTGCTGGCCGACGACCTGATCGAAACGTCCGGCGTGCTGCTGGCCGAAGCCGCGCCGGCCAACCTCGATGCGGTGCGCGCCAGCGGCCCGCTGATCCGCTTTTCCGACCCGATGCGCAAGGATGCGACGGAACTCAAGCGCTTCCTGCGCGCCAATCTGTACCGCCATTTCAAGGTCAACCGGATGCGCGTGAAAGCGAGCCGCATCGTGCGCGAACTGTTCGACGCCTTCATGGCCGAACCGGTCTTGCTGCCGCCCGATTACCAGTTGGCTGGCGGGGATCTCACAAAGCAGGCGCGCAAGATCGCCGACTATATCGCCGGCATGACCGACCGCTACGCGATCCGCGAACACCGGCGTATCTTCTCGCTCGACGATCTGTAGTCGGATCTATAGTCAGAACAGGGAGGGGGCGCTCAGGTCGAGCAGCAGTTTCTTGACCGGCGCCGGCAGCGGCGCGCTGTCGATGCGCGCCAGGTCCCACCAGAGATAGGGCGCAGGCAGGTCGGCGCGTCGCGACAAGCTCACCTGGAACGGCGCGATGTGCAGGCGGTAGTGCGTGAACACATGCACCAGCGGCAGCAGCGCGGAAATCGCTTCCACTTCACCGAAAGCGCCGGCCAGCGGCGCCACCGCGTCGATGGCCAGCGCGCCGCGCACGGCATGGCCGTCCAGCTCGGGCAGCGACATCAGCCCGCCCCAGATGCCGCTCTGCGCGCGCTGTTCGAGCAGCACCTGGCCGCCTTCGATCACCACCAGCAGGGCAGCCTGTTTTTCGGGGATGGTCTTTTTCGGTTTGCGCACCGGCAGTTCGGCGGTGCGGCCGGTGGCGTAGGCCACGCAGCGGTCCTGGAGCGGGCAGCGCGCGCAATCGGGTTTACTGCGCGTACACAGCGTGGCGCCCAGGTCCATCAGGCCCTGCGTGTACGCTTCGATTCCTTCAGCCGGCAGCAGCGCGTCCGCGCGCCGCCACAAGCCCTCTTCAACCGCTTTCACGCCCGGGAATTCATCGATGCCGAACACGCGCGCGAACACGCGCTTGACGTTGCCGTCCAAAATGGCCGCGCGCGTCCCGCTGGAAAATGCGGAAATGGCCGCCGCCGTCGAGCGCCCGATGCCGGGCAAGTCGGCCAGCAGCGCCGGCTCGCTCGGAAACACGCCGCCGTATTCCTCAACCACGCGCTTGGCGCAGGCATGCAGGTTGCGCGCCCGCGTGTAGTAGCCAAGGCCGCTCCACTGCGCCATCACGTCTTCCGACGGCGCCGCAGCCAGGTCGTGCAGGGTAGGGAAGCGTTCCAGGAAGCGCGCATAGTAAGAGAGCACCGCGGCCACCTGCGTTTGCTGCAGCATGATCTCGGAGAGCCAGATGCGGTAAGCGTCGCGCGTGTTTTGCCAGGGCAGGGCGTGGCGTCCGTGCGACTTCTGCCAGTCAATGACGGCAGCGGAAAACGAGGGGTCTTCCAGCTGCCCGAACTCGGTCAGTCTTTTCACGCAGCCGCTTCGAATGCTTGTGCGGTGGTGCGCCGCATGGCCGCGTCCACGTTGCCGGCCAAGTCGTTCAGGCGTGCCTTGACCTTCTCCAGCGCGAACTGGCTCGCTTCGAACGATTCGATTTTCGTTTCCAGGCTGTCGGTGGCGTCGTGGATGCGCTGGATCGACGCCAGGCGATGCTTGAGCTGGTCCTTGTGCTGGCGGATCTGCGCTTCCAGCGGCGACATGATCACCTTCAGCCATGCTTCGACGTCGGCGTTGGCGGCGCGGTAGCTGCGCCGCACGCGCGAGGCGATCGAATCGAAAAAGCGCTCGATGACGGCGTCGCGGCTGGTGATTAACAGGGTGGTGGTGCCGAACTGCTTGACGTACACCTCTTCGATGGCGTCGATCTCCTTGCGGTACTTGTCGAGCGAGAGCGTCATCGGCACGGCCAGGCTCAAGCCATGCTCGGCGGCGAATTTCCGGTACATCATTTCCATCATCTCGCTGATCTCGGAAATCTTGCGGTTCGAGACATCGAGATTGGCGCGCGCCTGGTCGAAAAAGTGCTTGACCGGGCCACGGATGCCGGTGGTGACGAAGCGCGATGCGGCCATCGCTTCGCGCACGGCGGCGATTTCCTTATGCACGATGTCCATGCCGAGCGTGGTGTAGAGCTCCGTCGACAGGCGCGCGAACACCGCGCGCGTGCCCTGCAGCTTGAACAGGCTGCCGTCGAATTCCTTTTTCTCGACTTCGACCCTGCGCATCATGTGGGCGATCACGCCCTGGTTCTTGCCGCGCAGGCTTTTGAGTTCCTGCAGCTGCTCGACGATGTCGCGGATGCGCGCCCCGATGGTCGCTTGCTGGGTGCCGACCACCGCGTTCAGGTCGTCCGAGAGCTGCTTGCGGATAATGTCCTGCTTGGCCGGAATGAGTTCGTTGAACAGGGCCGCTTCGAGCGCGCCGAGGCGGCTCTTTTCGAGCAAGGCCATGTCGCCGTTGATCTTGCCGACCAGGGCTTTTTGGGCCGACACCGGGAACACCTGGCGCGGCTCCAAGGCCAGCATGTGCGCCACGGTGGTTTGCTGGCGCTCGATCTCGGCGTCGTTTTCATCCTCGGTCTTGAGCTCATCCCACATCGCGTCGATCTTGTTCATGACCACGATGCGCCCGGCGCCGGCGCCGATGTGGGTGCGCCAGACTTCGATATCGCTCTTGGTCACGCCGGTTTCGGCGGCCAGGATGAACAGCACCGCGTGCGCGTTCGGAATCAGGTTCAGGGTCAGTTCCGGCTCGGTGCCGATCGCGTTCAGGCCAGGCGTGTCGAGGATGACCAGGCCTTGCTTGAGAAGCGGGTGAGGGAAGTTGATGATCGCGTGGCGCCACAGCGAAATTTCGATCATGCCGTTGTCGTCGAGCGTGGCGGCGACGTCCGGGTCGGTCTCGTCGAACAGGCCGTAGCGCTTCGCTTCCTCGACCTTGACATGCTTGGTCATGCTGACCTGCTTGAAGGTCTCGTGCATTTCCTCGCCGGCGTCGAGCGCCAGCGGCAGCACGGTCCAGGCGGCCGGATCGTCGCGGTAATCGCTGGTCGACAGGTTGCTGGCGCGCGTTTCGATCGGCAACAGGCGGATGCAGGGCGGGAACGCCGGGTCGTACATCAGCTCGGTCGGGCACATGGTGGTGCGCCCGGCCGCCGAGGGCAGGATGCGCTGGCCGTAATCGGCAAAGAAAATCGCGTTGATCAGTTCGGATTTGCCGCGCGAGAACTCCGCCACGAAGGCCACCGACAGGCGGTCGTCGGCCAGGCGCGCCAGCGCGCGCGCGATGCGCTGCTCGGTTGCCGCGTCGGTCAGTTCAGCCGCAGTGACCCACCCTTGATACTTTTCCAGCGCCATCGCCACGTCCTGACGCCACGCGCTGTACTGCTCAAAATCTTGCACCATTATGCTCACATTGCCCTCGCGTACAGGTTCTTGCGAATCCTGCTCGATTGTCATTTTTGACAATTTACACAATAAAAAGTCGACCGCTGCCCCTGCTTGATCTGACGAATCTCTGCCCCACAGTTGCGGCAAGGCACTCCAGCACGATCATAGACGAAATATGTCTGTTGGAAATAGCCCGATTGCCCATTTACCGCAATAAAGTCACGTAAAGTGCTGCCCCCTTGCACAATAGCCTCAGACAGGATAAGGCGAATCGCCTCGGCCAGCCTGTTGTAGCGTTCGCGGCCGATGCGCGCGGCCGGCGTTTTCGGGTTGATTCCTGCCCGAAACAGGCTCTCGCAAGCGTAGATATTGCCCACGCCGACCACGATATCGCCCGCCAGCAGCACCTGCTTGATCGGCGCCGAGCGCTTGCGCGTCTCGCGGTACAGCAATTCGCCCGAAAAACCGTCGCCCAAAGGCTCGACGCCGAGGCCGCGCAGCAGCAGGTGCTGGTCGGGTTCGCCGTCACCGGCGGGATGCCACAGCACCGCCCCGAAGCGGCGCGGATCGTTCATGCGCAGCACTTGCGCACCGCCCTCGCTGGCCACGACCAGGTCGAAATGGTCATGTTTTTTCACCGCCGTGTCCAGCGGCAGCACGCGCAGGTGGCCGGACATGCCCAGATGAATGATCAGGGTGCCATGATCGAAGGCGATCAGCAAGTATTTGCCGCGCCGCCCGGTGTGCAAAATGCGCTGCCCGGCCAGCAGCTCGGACAAGCCCGGCGGGAATGGCCAGCGCAAGCCTTCCCGGCGCGTCAGGACGTGCTCGACGATGCGGCCGTCGATATGGGGCGCGACGCCGCGCCGGGTGACTTCTACTTCGGGCAGTTCAGGCATGTCGGATAGGCAGATTCATGTTGGTGACGCGGTGGATCCGCACGCGAAGCGTGGCTTGGGCGTAGAATCGGGAATAATCGCTGTCATTCTGGAACCACCTTGAAAAACGCTTTCGTCATTGTAACCCTGTCCGGCCTGCTCTCGGCGTGCGCCGTGGCGCCCACGCCTCACACCGAGGCCCCCGCGTCCCCTCCCGCGCCGGCCATTGCCGACGCCCCCATGCCATCGGCCGCCGAGGTGCTCGCCGAAGGCGAGCGCACCGCCGCGCCGGATGAGCCGTCGGCGGACCTCAAGCTGCCCAAGGTCGTCTTGACCCGCGACATGCTCTACAAGCTGATGAAGGCCGAATTCGAATTTCGCGGCGGCGTCTGGCAGGCGCCCTACATGACCCTGATGGGCCTGGCCCAGCAAACGCGCGATCCGCGCCTGGCGCAGCGCGCCGCCGAAATGGCCCAGGCCGCGCAGCAGGGCAAGGAATCGCTGGTCGCGATCCGCCTGTGGCGCGAACTGGCGCCCGACTCCGACGAAGCGACCCAGTACTACATCGCCGCCGCGGTGATGGCCGACGACCTGGGCGAAGCCGGCCAGCTGTTCGCCGCGCGCCTGCGCGACGCGCCGCCGGCCAACCGCGGCCTGGTCATGTACCAGATCCAGCAATTGCTGACCCGCGCGCGCGACAAGGCCGCCGCCGGCGCGCTGCTCGAGCGCCTGCTGGCGCCCTACAGCACCATGAGCGAAGCGCGCGTGGTGCTGGCGCAGTCGGCCTACACGCGCGGCGCCAACGAGGTGGCGCTGGGCCATGCCCAGGAAGCGCTGCGCATCAAGCCCGATTCCGAAATCGCCGTGCTGACCCTGGCCCAGGTCAGCGGCGAGCAGGCCGACGTGGCCGCCTTGCTGGCCAGGTTCCTTGCCGCCAATCCCGGAGCGCGTGAAGTGCGCGCCGCCCACGCCCGCATCCTCGTCACGCAAAAGCAGTACGATGCGGCGCGCAAGCAATTCGTGGCCCTGCTCAAGGAGCAGCCCGACAATCCGGCCACGCTGTACGCGCTGGGCATCTTGTCGATGCAGCTGAACGACCCGGCCGCGGCCGAAACCTACCTGGCCAGCTTCGTCGCCTTGCTCGACAAGAACCCGGGCGACGAGCGCGATCCGGCCAAGGTGCTGATGATGCTCTCGCAACTGGCCGACGAGCGCGGCGATATTCCCGCCGCCCGCGCCTGGCTCGAAAAAATCGACCAGGAAGACGCGCCGACCTGGTTCGCGGCGCAGCTGCGTACGGCCCAACTGATCGGCAAGCAGGGCGACCTGGCGGGCGCGCGCGCCTACCTGGCCGCCCTCAAGACCGAAGAGCCGGCCCAGCAGGTGCAAGTGGTGCTGGTGCAAAGCCAGATCCTGCGCGACGCCGGCAAGCCCGATGACGCTTACGCCGCGATGGAGCAGGGCGTCGTGCGTTTCCCGGACAATCCCGACCTGTTGTACGACTTTGCCCTGCTGGCCGAAAAAATCGGCAAGGTCGATGTGATGGAAAAAAACCTGCGCCAGGTCATGCAGCTGGCCCCGGACAACCACCACGCCTACAACGCGCTCGGTTACTCGCTGGCCGAGCGCAATGTGCGCCTGGACGAAGCGCTGGCGCTGATCGACAAGGCCCTGAAAATGGCCCCGGCCGACCCCTTCATCATGGACAGCATGGGCTGGGTCCAGTACCGCCTGGGCAAGCTGGACGAAGCCGAGGCCCACCTGCGCCGCGCCTACGCCCTGCGCAACGATGTCGAAATCGCCGTACACCTGGGCGAAGTGCTGTGGCACAAGGGCCAGAAATCCGACGCCCAGCAGCTGTGGCGCGAAGCGCGCGCCAAGGATCCCAAGAACGATACGCTCAAGAGCACGCTCGCACGGCTGCAGCTCAAGCTGTGATGGGTCATAATGGCGCGCATCTTCCTCACGCCGCCCCACTGCCATGATGCTTAAAAACCGCTTCCCCGTGCTGGCCTGGGTCTTCGCTGCCAGCGCGCTCCTGTCCGCCTGCGCCACGCCCGACGCCAAGCTGTCCAAAGACAGCGTGGCGGCCTACCGCGACGCCATCGAACTCGGTGGCCGCCTGACCGTGAATTACCAAAAAGATGGCCAGACCGAGACCCTGACCGGCAAGTTCAACTGGGTCCAGACGCCGTCCGCCGTCAACGTCAGCCTGGCCTCGCCGCTGGGCCAGACCATCGCCACGATCACCGTCACGCCCGAGTCGGCCACCCTGACGCAAGGCGACCGCGCCCCGCGCGTGGCGCGCGACATCGACAGCCTGACCGCGCAAACGCTGGGCTGGTCGCTGCCGGTGTCGGGCCTGCGCGACTGGCTGCAAGGCTATGCCACCGGCGCCGACGGCCAGCGCTTCGCCGCGTCCCCGGCCGCCAACACCGTCACCACCGCCGACGGCTGGCGCCTGACCTACGTGAGCTGGCAAGACGCCGGCGCGGCCAAGCCGGCGCCGAAGCGCATCGACGTCGCCCGCGTGGCCAGCGCCACCGTGGAAGCGATGGAAATCCGCATCGTGATCGACCCGCAGGGCTGACATGCGGCGTACTTCCCTGCACGATTGCCCGGCCCCGGCCAAGCTCAATCTGTTCCTGCACGTGAACGGGCGCCGCGCCGACGGCTACCACCTGCTGCAGACCGTGTTCCAGATGGTCGACCATGGCGACCTGCTGCACTTCGACCTGCGCGCCGACCATCGCATTTGCCGCACCACCGACGTGCCGGGCGTGCCGCAAGAGCATGACCTGATCGTGCGCGCGCTGCTGCTGCTGCAAGCGGCCTGCGAGCGCCGCCACGGCCGCCTGCCGCCCGGGATCGACGTGGCCATCGACAAGCGCCTGCCGATGGGGGGCGGGCTCGGTGGCGGCTCCTCGGACGCCGCCACCGCCCTGATGGTGGCCAACGTCCTGTGGCAGGCCGGGTTGACGCGCGACGACTTGATGGCGCTGGCCCTGCCGCTGGGCGCCGACATTCCGTTTTTCATCTTTGGCGAGACCGCCTTTGCCGAAGGCGTGGGCGAGGCGCTGCGGCCGGTCGCGGCGCCCGATTGCTGGTATGTGGTGATCGAACCAGGGGTCGCCGTTCCGACCGCAGCAATATTTTGCTCAGAACATTTGACAAGGGACACTTCGCCGATCATAATAACGGACTTTTCCAGGCACACCATGAAGCACGCAGTGCTCAAGGGGTTCGGAAGAAATGATTTGCAAGCAGTGGCAGTGAGTTTGTTCCCGCCGGTAGCACAGGCGATCGACTGGCTCTCGGCTCACGGTGACGCCAGGATGACTGGCTCGGGAGCGTGTGTATTTTGCGCGTTTTCCAGCGAAACGGAAGCGCAAGCGGTACTGCAACAAGTGCCCGCCATCTGGAAAGCATGGAAAGCGAAAGCGCTGATGCATCATCCTCTCAACACGGTGTTGCAAGTTAGTGCGGTTATAGAATAGAATTTGGCCTGGCGTTGTGTTTGACGATAAAATGTCAAGTGTGACGACAAGCAGTCAGTTGCGTAGGGGAATCGCCAAGCTGGTTAAGGCACTGGATTTTGATTCCAGCATACCAAGGTTCGAATCCTTGTTCCCCTGCCATTCGTTTTGCCTGGTCTGTCGATGCGAAGTGTGCGTCCAGCAGGCGGACTCGGTGGCCTCGCTCTCGCGAGTCACTTGTTAGCTTAGCGTCAGCCGGCCGGTTCTGTCCGGCGACATCATTCAAAGAAATCAACGCTTACCTCTTGGGACTCCCATGGCTTACGAAAACCTGATGGTTTTTACCGGCAACGCAAACCCTGCGCTGGCTGAAGGAGTCGCAAAAAATCTCGGCATCCCTCTCGGCAAGGCAGTCGTCTCCAAGTTCTCGGATGGCGAAGTCATGGTCGAGATCAACGAGAATGTCCGTGGTAAAGACGTTTTTGTCCTGCAATCGACCTGCGCACCGACCAACGACAGCCTGATGGAAATCATCCTGATGGTCGACGCCCTCAAGCGCGCGTCCGCCGGCCGCATCACCGCCGCGATCCCGTATTTTGGTTATGCCCGCCAGGACCGTCGTCCACGTTCGGCGCGCGTGGCCATTTCGGCCAAAGTGGTGGCCAACATGCTGGAAAAAGCCGGTGTCGAGCGCGTCCTGATCATGGATCTGCACGCGGACCAGATCCAGGGCTTCTTCGATATCCCGGTTGACAATATTTACGCTTCCCCGATCTTGCTGGGCGACCTGCAAAAACGCAATTACGACGACCTGCTGGTGGTGTCCCCGGACGTCGGCGGCGTGGTGCGCGCCCGCGCCCTGGCGAAACGCCTCGGCTGCGACCTGGCCATCATCGACAAGCGCCGCCCGAAGGCGAACGTGTCGGAAGTGATGAACATCATCGGTGAAGTCGAAGGCCGTAACTGCGTCATCATGGATGACATGGTCGACACCGCCGGCACCCTGACCAAGGCCGCCGAAGTGCTCAAGGAGCGCGGCGCCAAGAAAGTGGTGGCGTATTGCACGCACCCGGTGCTGTCCGGTCCTGCGATCGACCGCATTTCGGCGTCGCCGCTGGACGAACTGGTGGTCACCGACACGATTCCCCTGTCGGCCGCCGGCCTGGCGTGCGACAAGATTCGCCAGCTGACCTGCGCACCGCTGCTCGCTGAAACGTTCAAGCGGATCAGCAAGGGCGATTCGGTGATGTCCCTGTTCATTGACTAAACTGCGCGACTAAACTGCGCGACTAAACTGCGCGACTAAGCCAGTCAGCGGAAGTACCCGATTCGCAGGGTGGCAAGGCGGGAACCGAGCGTTCCCGGCCGTGCCACCCTGAAGTCTATTTCAGTACCGATTTTTCCGGCTGCCCCAGGGCGGCCGTTTTCGAGTACCCCTGGTCGCGGGGGCGCTCACACCGCAGGGCGATCAAGCCCCGCATTTTTTGGAGCAACACATGAAAGTTATCGCATTCAATCGCAATCTGCAGGGGTCCGGAGCGAGCCGCCGCCTGCGTATCGCTGGTCAAACCCCAGGTATCGTCTACGGTGGCGCTGAAGCCCCTGTCATGATCCAACTGGACGGCAACGCCCTGTACCACGCACTGAAAAAAGAAGCGTTCCACGGTTCGGTCCTGGAAATGGAAATCGACGGCAAAACCCAGCCAGTGCTGCTGCGCGACTTCCAGATGCACGCATTTAAGCAATTGGTCCTGCACGCTGACTTCCAGCGCGTCGATGCCAACAGCAAGCTGCACAAGAAAATCGCCCTGCACTTCATCAACGCCGACGTCTCGCCAGCAGTCAAACTGCACGGCGCGATCGTTTCGCACGTGCTGCAAGAGTTGGAAGTGTCGTGCCTGGCAACCGACTTGCCAGAGTTCATCACCGTTGACCTGACCAACATCGACGTCGGTCACTCGATCCACGTTGCTGACCTGGTCCTGCCAAAAGGCGTGTCCGCGATCACCCACGGCAAGAACCCAACCGTTGCTACCGCTGCTGTTCCAGCTGGCCAAGTGTCGGCTGAAGCCGATGCCGCCGCTGCTGAAGCCGCGCCTGCCGCTGCTCCTGCCAAAGGCAAGGGCAAGAAGTAATCATGCGCGCGCCGCGCAAGCGGCGTGTCGGAGAAAAACCCGCTTGGCCTTGCGCCCAGCGGGTTTTTTATCGTCTGTTATCCTTGTATTCCACTATGTTGAGTAGAACACCATGCCCATTCGCCTGATCGTCGGCCTCGGCAATCCCGGCCCCGAGTATCAACAGACCCGCCACAACGCCGGTTTCTGGCTGGTCGACCAGCTCGCCAACAGCCTGCCTGGCTGCCGCCTGCAACGCGAGTCGCGCTTTAACGCCTTCGTGGCGAAAACCACGATCGCCGGCCAGGAAGTGTTTTTGCTCGAACCGCAAACCTTCATGAACCTGTCCGGGCAATCGGTGGGCGCGCTGGCGCGTTTTTACAAGATCATGCCCGACGAGGTGCTGGTCGTGCATGACGAGCTCGACCTGGCGCCCGGCGTGGTCAAGATGAAAAAGGGCGGCTCCAGCGGCGGGCATAACGGCCTCAAGAGCATCACCGCCTCGCTCGGCACCCAGGATTACTGGCGCTTGCGGCTCGGCATCGGCCATCCGCGCACCCTCGCTTCGCAGCAGCCGGTGGCCGACTTCGTGCTGCACCGGCCGCGCAAGGAAGAGCAAATACTGATCGAGGACAGCATCGACAAGAGCTTGCGCATCCTGCCGCTGGCGGTCGAAGGCAAGTTCGATATGGCGACAATGCAGCTGCATACCGCCTGATGCCGCGGGTTAGCCGGCTTTGACGATGATCCGGCTGCGCAGGTCGCGCAATATGCGCTCGAGCGGCGCGCGCATGCGCAGGTAGTCGGCCGGGGTGCAGGTCCTGCCGGCATGGCGAAAGCGCAGCTTGCGCGTGACCAGCACCCGGTTGGCCTGGCGCGCGTAGGCGGCCTGGTATGACAGGCCGGCCGCGTGTACGGATAGCGCTTGCGGCAGCGCCAGGATGCGGATGCCGGGCGCGAAGCTGATCACCGTTTGGTCGGCGGCGTCGAGCGCGGGACAGATGAAATCCTGGGTGCGCGTCTTTTCCTCCGCCATGGCCGCCACCGATTCGGCCGTGCCGCCCCAGAAATTGAAGCTGGTCGCCACGCCGGCCGGTCCCGGCAGCTCGGCCAGATTGTCGCTCACGCCCGCAAAACCCATGCGGTACTCATCCCCCGCGCCATCGACGAGGCCGGCGTCGAAACGGCCGTCGCCATGCTGGCCGAGCGCTTGCAGCATGCGCTCGACGAAGCGCGCGCGCTCGGCCGGCGCCGTATCGCGCACGGCCTGGCGGTACGCTTCGGCCAGCGCGCCGCTGGCCGTGCGCACCACGTCAAGGCGGCCGCTGCCGTTGCGCCCGATGTTGACGCGCGCCAGCATGCGGTTGAGCTCTGGCTGCATCGAGGGCATGCGCGCCAGCTTGCCGGTAGCGGCCAGCAGCACCGGTTTGCCGAGCAGGGCGGACGGCAAATAGCCGGCCTCGACCGAGTCCGAGGAGGCATCGAGGTACAGCCCGAGCGCCGGAATGAAGGTGATCGCATGATTGAAGATGCCCAGGGTGGGCGCGCGCGGCAGGCGGTAGGCATTGCTGCTGTTGACCAGCGCGGCGCTGCTGTCGATGCCGGCCGCCCCGAGCAAGGCTTCGAGCAGGATCGCGTGGTCCTTGCAATCGCCGTAGCGCTTAGCCAGCACGGTGGCGGCCGGATGCGGCGCCACGCCGCCGGCGCCGATGGGCAGCGCCACGTAGGCGATGTGACGGCGCACCCATTCCGACAGGGCCAGCGCTTTCGCGCGCGGGGTGTCGAGGCCGGCCGTCACTTCCCGCGCCAGCGCGGCGATGGCCGGGGTCAGCGCTGCCTGCGCCTTGGCGCGCGCGTGCCAGGCGCGCGCGAAGGCGGCGTAGTCGGGAAAGGTCGACACCGCCAGCCGCTTGCCGTAATCGAGATAGCTGACCGAGTCCGACTCGATGCGCCGGTTCGGGCCGCTGACATATTTCCACTGGTAGACCTGGCGCCCGGCGGCGCCGGCGGCCGGCACCGGCGCAAAGCCGACCGCGTCGGCGTACAAGGTCATCGAGTCCGGCATGTCGTAGATCAGGTGAAACTGCTTGCTCGCGTAAAACTGCGATGAGGACAAGTCTTCGAAGTGGCCGGGAAACAAGGCCTTCTTGCGCGTGAGGACGTAACGCACGGCCACCTGGTCGCCCACCGCGACATCGGAAAAGGCGATGATTTTCAGGCGCGCATCCTGGAACATGGGCGCGTCGCTCGCGGCCGGGTCTGGCTGGTCCTTGATCTGCGGCGGCGGGGCCGCGATGCGCCGGCCGTCCGGCTTGATGGTGAAGGCCTCGAGCTCGCTGATGTCGTCGAGGCCGGTGTTGTAGCTGATCACATACTGGCTGTGCGCCTGCAGCGCGCGCGCCAGGACGATGGTCTTGACATTGTCGACCGTGAGGCGGTAGCCGCCATCGGTGTCGACCACGTAATGCTGGCGGTATTGATCGATGACGATCGCCGGGTCGGTGCCGGTGTCGGCGTTGGCGGCGGCTGCGCCGGCGTTGGCAAGAAGGAGGAGGGCGCTCAATACTGCGGCAAGGCAAGTGGGCATGAAGGGCTCCGGATGAGACATCAGCCGATCATGTTACGCAGGCCGATGTGGCCGCATTTGACTTGCCGCAATCGTGCTCGGGTAGCCGGCCTTACAGGGCCGGGACCCGGAGCCTGAACGATTCCCAGGGAAAGCCGCGCGTGTGCAAGATGCAGAATGGCGAAGCAAGCGGCGCTTCCAGGTACGCCAGTGCGTCGGACAGCACATCGAGTTGCACCGCCCTGAGCGCGTTGTTCGTATCGTTGCGCGCCACTTGGGAGAGCACCCCCGATGTGAGCACGAACGACACCTCTTCGCGCCGGCCGAAGAACGATGCGTACGCGATTTCCGTGTCGCCGCCCCACATGAAGCAGTAAAAATAGACCAGGTCAGCCTTGTGCGCGATGCTCAGTTCCTTCAGGTAACGGAAGAAATCGTCCGGCGGCAGTTCGTCGCGCAAGTCGCTGTCCATATGCTCCCCGAGCGACGCGGGGGCCAGGATGGGCGTGTGTACCTGCCCCGCCAGCGCATGCCAGGACAGCACCCCGGATGCATGCCATTCGGCGCAATCGGTGCCGGGATCGCAGACCGGCCGGATGAGCAACAGCCCGCCTCCGGCGGCACGAACACGCCGGGTTCGTCATGCAGCGTGTAGTCGACCGGAACATCGATCAAATAGGCATGTGCGGCCAGCAGCGGATCGTTGCGCACCGCGGATAACAGGGCGTCATTGCATCGTGCAAAAAACTTCGCTTGCGTACCAGGTCATGTGATGGTTTCCATTGCGATTGGTCGGTCCGCTTGCGGCGGGCGCCATCCATTCTACGTGGCGCTCGGGCGGCATGGCCGCCGCTGAAAGTGCGCTGTGTTCGGATCGCATGACGACGGTCGGCAATACTGCCGGCATGGCGACTTGCCGCAAGGGCGCACTTGTCGCCATAATCGCGTCATGCACGCACTTTCCTTCCACGCCGGCCCGCACGCGCTGGCCCACATCCGCCAGCACGGCCTGCGCGCGCGCGACATCGCCGTCGTTCCCGCCGCCGCCGGCGGCCCCAAAGGCTTGATTTTCCAGTCGCTCGACCAATGGCTGTTCGGCCACTGGTTGGCGCAAGCGCCGCGCGAGCGCGCCCTGATCGGCGCCTCGATCGGCGCCTGGCGCATGGCGGCCGCCTGCCGGGCCGACCCGGTCGCCGCGTTCGCCAGGCTGGGCGAACTGTACTGCGGCCAGCGCTACACCGCCAAGCCCTCGCCGCAGGAAATCGACACTGTCTGCCGCACACTGCTGCACGAACTGGTGGGCGGCCACGAAGCGCAAGTGAGCACTCACCCTCACCACCGCCTGCATATCATCGCCGCGCGCGGGCGCGGGTTCCTGGCCGCGCCGGCGCACCGGCGCGCCGAAGCCACCGGTTTCGCCGCCGCCGCGCTGCTCAACCTGGTGTCGCGCGCCAGCCTGTCACGCATGGCCGAACGGGTCATCGTCAGCGATGCGCGCGGCGCGCCGGCCTGGCTGACGCCCGGCTTCGACAGCTTCACCACCCATCTCGCCACCCTCGACAGCGCCAACCTGGCCGACGCCCTGCTGGCCTCGGGCACCCTGCCGATGCTGATGCAGCCGGTGCGTCGTATCGCCGGCGCGCCGCCGGGTGCTTACTGGGATGGCGGCCTGGTCGACTATCACCTGGCGCTGCCGTACTCGAATCTGGCCCCAGGAGAAATCGTGCTGTACCCGCACTTCAGCGAGCATATCGTGCCGGGCTGGCTGGACAAGGCGATGCCGTGGCGGCGCATGGCGCGCGGCCCCCGGCGCGGCTGGCTCGACAACGTGCTGCTGGTCGCGCCGACCCCGCATTTCCTCAGTACCCTGCCGCGCGGCAAGCTGCTGGACCGCAAGGATTTTACTTTTTACGGGCTCGACCATGACGCCCGCATCCGCAACTGGCAACAGGCGATCGGACAGGGCCAGCGCCTGCGTGACGAATTCGCCGCGTTCGTCGAGCAGCCGGACCTGTCGCGTATCCGGGCATTTTGAACGGCGGCATGAGCAAAGGCATTTGGTGGAACGACCACGGCACGTGACTCAATCCGTATGCCGTTCTTACCGGGTATCGACAGATTATTGTCAATCTCAATGTTTCTTAGTATCGACGCCAAGCCGGGATGGAGGATCGGACGGCATTTCCGCTTGCGAAACAGGGTTCGGCTCAGTACTCACGTTTTTTGCCGCCTGAGCTTGCCTTTTGTCGACATCTTTGCGGATGCGTTGCGCTGCGTACGCGAGCATCTCATCAAATTTGTTCCTGGAATCCGTCGCGATGGCTGTCTTCCGTTCAGCCGGCAGGCTGTTGATGACGTCGTCCAGATATCTTCCCATGGCAAAGTCACCTGTTTTGCTTGTTGGGCTGCCAGCATTGACACGTTCCCAGCGTGAACGCCATCCTGCCCAGTGCCCGAAGTACGCCAAAACAGGCGTACGCGCACAAGGCAGGGTAACGCAGCTTTTGGAGAAGGGTGGCGCTGAGGGTTACAATAGCGATATTCTTTGACAAAACTCACATAAATCAGCGATAGCGCTGCATTGATGGGCGTTTTGTTGTCATTTATCGTAGTGATGGTGGTTGACGTAAAGTCTTGCCTGGCGTGTTACGCCACGATCTGCACCCGCCTAACTTATTGATCATTAAAGGTTTTTCATGAGTCTCCAATGCGGCATCGTCGGCCTGCCCAACGTCGGCAAGTCCACCCTCTTCAACGCCCTGACCAAGGCCGGCATTCCGGCTGAAAACTATCCGTTCTGCACCATCGAGCCGAACGTCGGCGTGGTCGAAGTACCGGACCCGCGCATGGATGCGCTGGCCGACATCGTCAAGCCGGAACGCATGGTCAACGCCATCGTCGAATTCGTCGACATCGCCGGCCTGGTCGCCGGCGCGTCGAAGGGCGAGGGCCTGGGCAACCAGTTCCTGTCGCACATCCGCGAAACCGACGCCATCGTCAACGTGGTGCGCTGCTTCGAAGACGACAATGTGATCCACGTGGCCGGCAAGATCAGCCCGCTGGACGACATCGAAGTCATCCAGACCGAGCTGGCGCTGGCCGACATGGGCACCGTCGAAAAAGCCATCCACCGCGAGAACAAGAAAGCCCGTTCCGGCGACAAGGATGCCGCCAAGCTGGTCGCGCTGATGGAACGCATGATGCCGTTCCTGAACGATGCCAAGCCGGTGCGCGCGATGGGCCTGGATGCCGAAGAAATGCTGTTGATCAAGCCGCTGTGCCTGATCACCGCCAAGCCGGCCATGTACGTGGCCAATGTGTCCGACACGGGCTTCACCAACAACCCGCTGCTCGACCAGTTGACCGCCTACGCCAAGGGTCAAAATGCGCCGATCGTGGCCATCTGCGCCGCCATCGAATCCGAAATCGCCGACCTCGACGATGCCGACAAGGGTGCTTTCCTGGCCGACATGGGCATGCAGGAGCCGGGCCTCGATCGCCTGATCCGCGCCGCCTACAAGCTGCTCGGCCTGCAGACCTACTTCACCGCCGGCGTGAAGGAAGTGCGCGCCTGGACCATCCACGTGGGCGACACCGCCCCGCAAGCGGCCGGCGTGATCCACACCGACTTCGAACGCGGCTTCATCCGCGCGCAAACCATTGCCTACGATGATTTCATCGCGTACAAGGGCGAAGCCGGCGCCAAGGAAGTTGGCAAGATGCGCGCCGAAGGCAAGGAATACGTGGTCAAGGATGGCGATGTGCTGAACTTCCTGTTCAACGTCTGAGCCCTGCCCGCAGTGGCGCCCGATAGCGGCGCAATCGCATAAAAAACCCCGTGCATCGATCGTGATGGCGGGGTTTTTTGTTGCTGTCCTGGCTGCTCGATCAGATGAGCAAGCCCGACCGGTTTCCGGCTAAGGGCGACGTCTGCGCGCGCAGTGATGTCGCCGAGCTGCGGGTGCCGGCAAGCGAGGCTGGATAAGTGTGTATGAAAGACGTAGCGCACCCGGACGAATTGCATCGTCTGCCACCTGCCTTGTCAAGGACGCTCATGGAAACGCGTCCGCTTGCTCGACTGGCCGACCGGCGCGTTAATCAGGCAAGTTAATTCCGGCCGGCATCGCCACGCACCTTTCCTTCTCCCGCACACGGCCCGCCATCGTTCCCATTCGGCATGGACCGATGCTGTGACACGCATCATGGGCGGGTGAAAGTAACAACCTACAATCAATAATCGGTTAGCAACAGCACCCGGCCCGGCGCCACGGCAGCGCCGCTGGCGGGCAGGATGGCTTGACGGCGAACGGAACGACAATGATGGTGATGACGGACTCCCCTCTCGACAAGGATGCGGCCGGTGCGGTGGCGCAGTCGGACGTCGCTTACAGCCAGCTCGTCGCACGCATCAGGCTGGTGCTGACCGTGTCGGCGGTACTGGTCGCCATCCTCGACCAGCCCGACCCGGAGCGTGTCAACGTCACCGCGCTGCTGGTCCTGGCCGTCTACGCGGCACTGTGCGCAGCGGTCTACCTGTTCCCCCGCTGCCAGCCGCGCTGGACCCGCGGAAAGCTGCGCCACCGGCTCGACGTGGCCGTATCGGCGGCGGTGCTCGCCGCTGTCGGCCCGGCCGATATTTTCGCGCTGGTCTTCCTGTTTTTCGCCATCGTGGTCGCCTCGCTGCGCTACGGCCTGGCCGAGGGCGTGCGCGTGAGCATCGCCACAGTCCTGCTGTACTACCTCGCTGCGCTCATCGCGCTGCCCGAGGTGAGGCCGGCGCGCCTGCTGCTGCACGCGGTCGTGCTGCTCGCCTTCGGCCGCGTGATCGCGCAGCTGGGCGAAATGCACATCCTGGCGGCGCGCCGCCAGGCCTTGCTGCGCGAGATGAACCAGGTGGCCAATCCGCGCTTCGGCATCGACCGCAGCATGACCGCCGCGCTGGAGCTGGTGCGCGCATTCTTCATGGCCGACAGCTGCCTGATGCTGCTGGACGATCCCGACAGTGGCGGCCATATGCTGCGCACGGTGCGCGCATGCGGCCCGACGGTGGCGCCGGCCGACCCCATCGACCCTGCCCTGGCGCGCGCCATGCTGCCCGAGCCCCTTGCGCAGGTGCTGCTGTACACGCGTGCGTGGCGCTGCTGGTGCGCCATCGGCGGCTGCGCGCTTGGACATGGCGGCGAACGCTCCGCCTGGATGCCGTACGACCCGGGCCGCCTGCGCCAACTGGCCGAGCTGCTGGGCGCCATCTCGTTCATCAGCGCCCCCGTGAGCTTTGGGCGTGGCAAGGGCCGCCTCTATGTGGCCACATGCGGGCGCCACCTGGGCCGCGGCGACGCCCTGTTCCTGGCGCGCATCGCCGAACAGGGATTGCGCGCCATCGATCGCATCGACCTGCTCGACCGCATCGCCTCCGACGCCGCCGGCCTGGAGCGCAAGAAGATCGCGCTCGACCTGCACGACACGGCTATCCAGTCCTACATCGGTTTGCAGCTGGGCCTGGTCGCCCTGTGCCGCAAGGCCGCGCCCAGCAATCCGCTCGCCGCCGACCTCGACAAGCTGGTGACGATGGCGGCCGACGTCATCGCGCAACTGCGCGACGAGGCCGGGCGTGCCTGCAACGCCGCTCCCGCCGGCGACGCCATGTTCCTGGCCGCGCTGCGGCGCCAGGCGGCCCAGGCGCTGACGACCTACGGCGTCGAGATCCGCATCGATGCCGATGCCAACGTCGCGCTTGGCGACCGGCTGGGAGCGGAAGTGTTGCAGATCGTGCGCGAAGGCATCAGCAACATCTGCCGCCACACCGACGCCACCGCCGCCACCGTGGCGCTGCGCTACAGCGGCGCCATGCTGCACATCGATATCATCAACCCGCACGGCACCAGCGCGCCGCCGGCCTTCCAGCCGCGTTCGCTCAGCGAGCGCGCCAGCGCCCTGGGCGGCATCGCTTGCGTGCGTCAAGACCGCGCCAACGGGACCATTGTCACCGTGGAGATTCCATTATGAAAAGTCAAGCACCAGACCTGTCCAGCCCGATCAAGGTCATGCTGGTCGAAGACCACCAGACCATGCTGTGGGGCCTGCAAGCCCTGGTCGAGGCCGAACGCCCGCTCATGGCCGTGGTGGGCACGGCGCGCACCTGCGACGAGGCGCTGGCCGGCGCCGCGCAACTGGCGCCGGACGTGATCCTGCTCGATCTCGACCTGGGCGGGGTGTCGGTGCTCGACTTCCTGCCCGAGCTGCTGGCCAATGGCGTCTCGCGCGCACTGGTGCTGACCGCCGCGCACGACCCCGCCCTGCTCGACCTGGCGGCGCGACGCGGCGCGCGCGGCATCCTGCACAAGGAAGTCACGGCCGACCAGGTCATCAAGGCGATTGCCAAGATCCACCGCGGCGAACTGTGGTTCGACGCCGCCACCATGGACCGGGTGTTCGGCCAGATGCTCGGCTGGCGGCGCGCGCTGCGCCCCGATGCGCTGCCCGAAAAGCACGCCGCCCTGACCGCGCGCGAGCGCGCCATCGTCAGCGCCGTCGTCGAACTGAGCGGCTGCGCCAACCATGAGGTGGCGCAGCGCCTGTTCATTTCGGAGCACACGCTGCGCAACCATCTCAGTTCGATCTACCGCAAGCTCGACGTGCCCAACCGGCTCGGCATGTACGTGTATGCGATCCGCCATGGCCTGGTGCAGCCGGAGCAGGGCGCCCGGCCCGGGCGCCCTACTGGGCGCCGAGGATCGGCATGATGGTGCGCACGATGACGATCATGGCCGGTCCCAGCACCACCATGATGATCGCCGGGAAAATGAACAGGGCCAGCGGAATGAGCATCTTGGTCGGTACCTTGGCCGCGTGTTCCTCGGCGCGCACCTGGCGCTTGTGGCGCAGGTCTTCCGAAAACACCCGCAGCGATTCGCCGATGCTGGTGCCGAATTTGTCGGACTGCGCCAGCATGGTGGCGAAGGTGCCGACTTCCTCGATGCCGGTGCGTAGCGCCAGGTTGCGCAGCGATTGCGCGCGGCTGGCGCCGGCCCGCATCTCCAGGTTGGTCAGGTGCAGTTCCTCGGCCAGCGCGCGGCTGCTCAGGCCGATTTCCTCGGCCACCCGCAACAGGGCCGCGTCCAGTCCCAGGCCGGCTTCCACGCAGACCAGCATCAGGTCGGCGGCATCGGGAAAGTGCGCGAACATGTCGCGCTTGCGTTCGCGCAGGCGCAGCCACAGCGCCACGTTCGGCAGGTAGCATCCGGCCAGCGCCGCGATCCCCAGGTTCATCAGCACCGTCATCTCGTCCATGCTGGTGAAGGCGCGCAGCAGCAGCCAGGTGCATCCCGCGAACACCAGCGGCAGCACCGTCTTGAGCCCGAAGTAGATCAGGCGCGCATCGGCACGGCGAATGCCGGCATGGATGAAGCGCAGGCGCAGGGGCGAGCTTTGCCAGTCGCCGCTGGGCGCCAGCACCCGTGCGAACGGGCCGACCGCGTGCGCCACGGTGGTACGCCAGTCGGTTGCGGCGCGCGACTTGCCGAGCGCCTCCAGGCGCCGCAGCTCGCGGCTGGGCACGAGCAGCAGGTACAGGCCGGCGATGGCGGCGGTGACGGCCAGGCAGACCAGGGCAGCGAGCACGAACATGATGATCCCCTTTTCAGATAAGGATGAAATGCGGTGGCGATTCGGTCAGATGCGGATACGGATGATCTGGCGCAGCAGCAGGATGCCGAACAGCATCGACACGAGCATGCAGCGCACCAGGTCCTGGCCGAGCGGGTCGTTCCACAAGGGCGCCATGAATTCCGGATTGAACACGCTCATGAGCGCACCGATGGCGAACGGCAGCAGCGACAGCAGCCAGGCCGAGAGGCGCCCTTCGGCCGAGAGCACGCGCACATGCCACAACAGTTTCAGGCGCTGGCGGATCAGGCGGCTCAGGTTGCCCAGCACCTCGGTCAGGTTGCCGCCCGAGTCGCGCTGGATCAGCACCGCCACCACGAAGTAGCGCAGGTCGGTCACCGGTGCGCGCACGCTCAGGTCGCCCAGCGCCTGTTCCAGCGAGACGCCGAAATTGATTTCCTCATGCACCAGCCGGAATTCGGCGGCAATCGGGTCGGCCATCTCGTCGCCGATCATGTGCAGGCTGGCCCCGAAGGCGTGGCCGGCGCGCAGCGCGCGCGCCAGCAGGTCGAGGGCGTCGGGCAACTGCTGTTCCAGCTTGTTCAGGCGACGCCGGCGGCGCCCCAGCACATAGGCCAGCGGCAGCCATGCCAGCACGGCGGCGGCCACGGCGCCGGCCAGGAACGGTTGGCGCAGCGCCGCCGTCAGCAGCAGGTAGCCGGCCGCTCCCAGCGCCGCGCAGGCCAGCAGCAGCGTGGCGACGCGCCATTCCAGGTTCGCCTGCAGCAGGTAGCGGTCCAGCTGGTGGGCGCGCGGCAGGCGCAGCAACAAGCGCTGGAACGGGGGCAGTTCGCTCATCATGCGCTCGCGCAGCAGGTGCGAGCGGGCGCCATGCTCGCCCGCCGCCGCCAGGGCATTGAGGCGCTGTTCGGTCTTCCTGGCCTGCGGTCCCCGGTAAGTCCTCCAGAGCAGGAACAAGCCTTCGAGCAGCAGCATTACCGCGATAAATACCATCACCGCCAGCAGCGGCGACAAGGGTGGGTTCACTTGAGAGAACATGCTGGCCTCCTATTGGTAGCGGCAGGTGCTGTCGAACATGGCGTCCGGCAGGGTCACGCCGAAGGCGCGCAGGCGCTCGCTGAACTTGGGACGCACGCCGCTGGCCTGGAAGTAGCCTTCCACCGTGCCATCGGCGGCAACGCCGGTCTGGCGGTAGGCGAAGATCTCCTGCATGGTGACGATTTCGCCCTCCATGCCGGTGATTTCCTGGATGCTGGTGATCTTGCGCCGCCCGTCGATCAGGCGCATGGCCTGGATCACCACCGTGATGGCCGCGGCGATCTGCTGGCGCGCCGCCTTGTGCGGCAGGTTCAGGTTGGCCATGCCGATCATGTTTTCCAGGCGCGAGAGGGCGTCGCGCGGGTTGTTGGCGTGGATGGTGGTGAGCGAGCCGTCGTGGCCCGTGTTCATTGCCTGCAGCATGTCGACCGCTTCGGGCCCGCGCACCTCGCCGATGATGATCCGGTCCGGGCGCATGCGCAGCGCATTGCGCACCAGCGCGCGTTGCGTGATCTCGCCCTTGCCTTCGATGTTGGCCGGGCGCGTCTCCATGCGCACCACGTGCGGCTGCTGCAGCTGCAGCTCGGCCGCGTCTTCGATCGTCACGATCCGTTCGGCCGCCGGAATGAAGCCGGACAGGATGTTGAGCAGGGTGGTCTTGCCGGCCCCGGTGCCGCCGGAGATGATCATGTTGACCTTGCACTTGCACAGCCCTTCGAGCACGCTCGCCATGTCGGGCGTGAGGCTGTGCATGTCATGCACCAGGTTCTCCATCTTCAAGGGAATGTGGGCGAAGCGGCGGATCGACATCATCGGCCCGTCCAGCGCCACCGGCGCGATCACGGCGTTCACGCGCGAGCCATCCGGCAGGCGCGCGTCGACCATCGGGCTCGATTCGTCGATGCGGCGCCCGACCAGCGAGACGATCTTCTCGATGATGCGCAGCAGGTGTTTTTCATCGCTGAAACGCACCGTGCTCAGTTCCAGCCGGCCCATGCGCTCGACGAAGATGCGCTTGTAGCTGTTGACCAGGATGTCGGAGATGGTCGGGTCGGCCATCAGCAGTTCCAGTGGGCCGAAGCCGAGCATCTCGTGCTGGATGTCGCGGATCAGCGAGCGCCGCTCCGATTCGTTGACGGCGGCCTGCTCCTGTTCCAGCAGGCGTTCGGCCATGACCGCGATCTCGGCGCGCAGCATGGGAGCGGGTAGCGCCTCGAGCGCCGCCAGGTCGAACTTGTCGAGCAGTTTCAGGTGGATGCGCGCCTTGATGGCGTGGTAATCGTCGCTCGCGCCGGCTGCCGCCGCGCGCAGGTCGGACTGGCCGTCGCCGGCATTGAGTTGTTCACGGAAGGACATGGGATTCTCCTGGTTGACGACCCGACAAACGTGAGGCCAGACTGGCCAGCAGGCGCGCCAGCGGACCGCTCCGCTGGCGTGCCTCCCCCGCAGGCGCCGTGAGCGCATCGGCCAGGGCGGCCACTTCGACCAGCACCGGATTGGCGCATGCGCCGCCCGCGAGCGGTTCGCCATGATCGGTGGCGGCCGTGACCTGGCGGTACGAGTTGGGCACGGTATGGATGTGGAACTTGCCGAGCGCGCGTTCGAGGTCGGCCACGCCGATCTGCCCGCGCCGCTCGAAACGGTTGACGATCGGTTCGATCCTGTCGTCGCCATAGTCGAGCGACTTGAAGATGGCCAGCATTTTCCTGGCGTTGCGGATCGAGGTCAGGCTGGCCTGCAGCACCGGATAGATGCGCCAGGCGCGGTCGAGCGCCTTGATGCCCAGGGTGGTCACCGGGCGCCCGATATCGAGCACCACGTAATCGTAGTGGCGCACCGCCAGTGCCAGGATCGCATCGACATGGGCGGCGCTGATCTCGGCCGCCTGGGCGTGGTCTTCGGGCGCGGCCAGCAGGCTGACATTGGGCGCCACCCTGACCGTGCTGGCCGCCAGGAAGGAGGCGTCCAGGCGCGCGATCGCGCGCGCCACGTCGGCCAGGGTCGATGGCGCCTGGCCTTCGTGCATGAAGGCCAGGGCGTCGCCGAACTGCAGGTTCAGGTCGACCAGCAGCACCGACCCGGTGCGCGCCAGCTGCAAGCTCATGCTGGTGGCAAGAAAGGTCGCCCCGCTGCCGCCCTTGCAGGCGATGAAGGCAAGCACCTTGCCTTCGCCGGGCGCTTGCGCGCCGCGCAGCCTGGCGCCGGCGCGCCCGAGTGCCGCCTCCAGTTCGGCCGCTGCGAGCGGCACCGGCAGCACCTCGCGTACGCCGGCACGCATGGCGCCGATCAGGAAGTCGGGCGAGGCGGCCGCGCACAGCAGCAGCACAGCCAGGCCCGGATGGCGGGCGCCGATGGCGGCGATGGCCGCCAGGCCGGCGCTGTCGGCGCAGCCGTCGACCAGCAGCAGGTCCGGGGCGGCGTGCGCGACCAGGGCCTGCAGCGCGCCGGCGCCGCCGACGCTGGTGACGACCTCGTGCGCGCCGGCCTGGAGCAGCTGGGCGAGCTCGGCGAGGCGGGTGTTGTCGGGCGATACGATGGCGACTTTCATGGCGTGTTCCTCGGGTTGCGGTTATTGGCAAATCAGCGCGCTGTTGGGGTCGCGCCGCATCATTTCGCGCGGCAGGGAGGTGCTGAAGGTGGGTAATGCGCGGGCCGGCAGCAGCACGCCGGGCAGGGGCGAAATCCAGCGGTACTGCAGGCTGTCGATGCTCAGCGTGAGCCCGGTGCAGCTGGCGGCGTCGCAGCCGGCCGGCTGCCACGCCAAGGTCACCGCGCCGATCTCGGGCAGCATCGTGCGCATCTTTTCCAGCACCTGGCCCTGGTTGGCCGGATCGGCGCACACCACCGCGTAGCGCGCCCCGGCGCGCGTGGCCTCGGCGGCCGCGTTCCAGGTAAACAGCATGCGCGCCATGTCCATCGCGCCGAGCAGGAACATGAAGAACAGCACCAGCACGAAGGCCAGTTCGATGGTGGTCGCGCCGTCTTGGGCGGCGCTGGTCGGAGTCGGTTTCATAATGGGCTGCGCATGGTGGCGCTGATATCGTTGAAGGTAATGACCGAAAACCTGGCGCCGAACATGTCCGCCACCATCGGGCGGAACTGGTAGCCCGACACGCGCACCGTGACGGTGTTCATCAGCGGATCGCTGCCGGCCGTCTGCCAGGTCGGCACGGGGACGTTGGCCGCGCTCAGCGCCGGGTCGAGCAGCGCGCCGCTGCCGGCCACGTTCCCGTACAGGATCAGGTTGCGCGCCTCGGCGACATGGGTGCCGGGCGTTTGCACCGACAGGTAGCGCACCGCGTCGCGCACGGTCTTGGCGGTGGTGTTGTAGCGGTACACGGCGCGTCCGAGTTCGGCGCACAGCAGCGAAACGATCAGCAGCAGCGGCAGCACGAACGCGAATTCGACCAGGGCGACGCCTTGTTGACGGTGTCTCATGGCGCTCACCTGACCAGTACCGGTGCCAGCGGCCCGGCGTTGCCGCCCGGGGACCCGGCCGGCGCGCAGGGCGAGGCCGCCATCCCGGCCAGGCCGCGGAACTCCAGCCTGGCCTGGTCGTCCGGGCCGCTCAGCGGATGCAGCATGAACATGCAGGCGAAGTCGATGACCCGCGCCGCGTCGTTGATGACCGGGACGATCACCAGGCGCCGGTTGGTGCCGAACTGGCGGTGTTCGCCGGTCGCGCCCGGGGTGGCCAGCTTGTGGAAGCTGTTCAGGCGCTTGCTGTCGCCAAAGGCGATCAGGGCGCCGGCCTGGATGCTGGTGCCGGTATCGGCCAGCGACGCCCAGGCGGCACGCTTGGCGATGTAATTTTGCGCGGTGACGTGCGAGCCGGGCGCCGGGGTGCCGGCGAAGGCATTTTGCGGCACCGTATTCTTCCAGTTGGCGCTGGTGTAGGCGTAGCCGCTCTGGTCGGGATAGTGCATGCTGGGCGCGTCGCCGTTCTTGTACACCCCGAAGCGGTGGTTCCAGGGACGATCGACGCTGGTCTGCGCGCCCGGCGTGCCGAGCTGGTCGCCCAGGCGGGTGCCGCAGCGTCCTCCCTCGGCCAGTTCGGCGGCCGTTTCGCTGGCGCTGGTGCTGCCGTCGAGGTTGTACCAGCCGAGTTGGCCGGCCGCGCTGGCCTTGGCCAGCACCGTCACCCATTCGCCGATCAGGTAGCCGTAATTGTTGGCGGCGGTGCAGCATGGCTTGGCCCGCAGCGCCACCGGGATCGGGCAGGTGTTCTGGGCGCTGGCGCGGGTGGCGACCGCGCTGGCCAGCACCGCGCTGGTGGACGGATCGGCCGGGTCGTCGCCATGGAAGGCGCCCAGCGCATGCAGCAGCCACATCCGGATGCCTTGCTGGCGGTGCTCGCATTGCGCGTAGCGCGCGCCGGCCGGGACGCTGGTGGGCAGGTAGGCCGCGTCGCGGAAGCTGATGCCGGCCTCAAGCATCTGGCCCTTGCCGTCCCAGTCGGCCGACTGCAGGTTAACCCGGTTCAGGTTGGCCGCGGTGGTGCCGGCGCGGCGCGCCCGCGCCAGCGCGCCGGGCTGGCCGTCCAGTTCCTGGGCGGCGGCCAGGGCGCAGCTGTCCATGGCGGTCTGCAGCTCGGTCTTGACGATGAACAGGCGCCCCAGGTCGAAGGCGATGGCGACAAATCCCAGCAGGAACAGCAGCAGCAGGCAGACGGTCAGGATCACGGCGCCTTGCTGGCGCTGGGGATCGGCGTATCGAGTGTGCGCAATCATGGTTTTCATCCGAAAAATGACGGGCCCCGGGCGGGCCGCGGTCCGTCGGCTGGCGGGTTAGGCAAGTGTGCATCCATGCTTGCGATGTCCGGCCGCCGGCGGCGGCGCCTTGCCAGGCATCGGCTGCCGTCGGCCAGGCATTGACAAGCATGTCCGCAGGTTCGCTTAGCTGCAGGAAGCGCCAGTGAGGCAATTCGAGACGCGCGAAATGAAGTTGCTGAAGCTGGCGCCGGTCAGGTTGCGCAGCGCGACCACGAGGATGATCGAGACGACCGCGATGATCAGCGCGTATTCGACCACCTGGGCGCCTTCGTCGTCGCGCAGGAAGGTACGCAGGTTGCCGCCGGCGGTAGTGAGCATGGTGTTCATGATATGGACCTTTCGATTGGGATGGGAAGAGGGGAAGCGCAGAAGCGGCCGGCTCAGGCGCAGGCGGCGCCGGTCAGGCAGTTGCTGACGCGTGCGATGAAGCCGGAGAAGCTGGTGCCGGTCAGGTTGCGCAGTGCGACCACCAGGATGATCGAGACCACCGCGATGATCAGCGCGTATTCGACGACCTGGGCGCCTTCGTCGTCGCGGGCGAAGGAGCGGACCGACTGGCTGACCGTGTTCATGAAAGTGTTCATTTGACGTACCTTTCGTGTGAGATGAATGGGTAAACATGCCCGCCCCGGGGGGCAGGGTAGTGCGCCGGCGTTGGCCCCGTGGCCGCCGCCGGATACATCAGCGGGCGGCGGAGCCGTCCGCCTTGATCGCATTGACCACCGGTGGCGGCAGCTTGAAACTGTCCTGGTAGCGCATGATCGCGCCGCGCGCCGCCTGGCCGTCGAGGCCGGCCGTCGGGTCGGGCACGGCGCCGGCCTGCGGATTGATGGTCATGGCGCTGCGCGCCTGGCGCACGGCGTCGCCGAAGCGGGCGTCGTAGCCGGGGGCGGTGGCGGTGGCGGCGCAGCCGGCCAGCAGGGCCAGCAGCGGCAGCAGGGGTAATATGGGCAGCAGCGGCCCTGCTGCGCGGCGAGTCGGATGGTTCATGGCGCTCTCCTTATTTGATCAAGATGGCAGGGGCCGGGGTGCCTTCGGTGCGGCCCCTGACAATCAGGTCGGCGGGCTCGGCCGGTACATGGTTATCGGTCGGCAACGGCAGTGCGGCAGCGGGCTTGACCAGGCGCGGCGTGATGATGAAAATGAGCTCGGTCTGGTCTTTCTGGAACTCGGTCGAGCGAAACAGCGCGCCGAGCACCGGCATGTCGCCCAGGCCCGGAAAGCGCGACAGGGTCTGGGTCAGGTTGTTACGGATCAGCCCGGCGACGGCGAAGCTCTGGCCATCGTTCAACTGCACGGTGGTGTCGACCCGGCGCGTGCTGATCGACGGCAGCACCGAGGTCACCCCGCCGCTGGTGGTGAAGGGCGATCCGGTCTGGGCCAGCTCCGACACTTCCGATACCAGCTTGAGGTTGATGCGGTCCCCGCCCAGCACCGTCGGCGCAAACTTGAGGCCGACGCCGAATTCCTTCTCTTCCAGCGTGACGGTGGAGGCGCCGGCATCGCGCGCATGGGCCACCGGGATGAAGATCTTGCCGCCGGACAGGAAGCTGGCCGACTGGCCGCTGATGGCCATGATGTTCGGCTCGGCCAGCACCCGCACCAGGCCATCCTTGGTTTGCGCATCGACCCCGAACAGGGTGGCCCCGCTGGCGCCGGCCGCCAGCCGGGCGCTGGCGGCCGAATTGCCCCCCCTGACCACGGCGTCGGCCACGATATCGAGCGCGCTGCCGGAGGCGCGGTGGCTGAAGTTGCCCACCAGCCCAGGCGCGCCGCCCAGGATGCCCGAGATCATCCGCGATCCCAGGCCGTTGCCCGAGGTAACCATGCGCGCGAAGTCGATCCCGAACTTGTCGAGCAGCGTCTTGCTGACCTCGGCGATTTTCACTTCCAGCATGACTTGCTGGGGGGCCGTCACGCGCAGCAGGTTCAGCACGCGCTGGCCGCCGCCGTAGGCCCCGGCCACGCGCAGCGCCTCGTCGAGCTGGCTGGCGTCGCGCACAGTGCCGGTGAGCACGATGGCGTTGTCGGCACTCTTGACGACGATCCCGCTTTCCTCGGGCATCAGTTCGGCCAGCTTGGCTTGCAAGGTGGCCGGGTCGATCGCCACCACGATGTCGCGCAGGGTGCAGACGCCGCTGGCATCCTGCAGGATCAGGCTGGTGACGCCGGCTTTTTTACCGAGCAGGAACAGGTCTGTGGGGCTGAGCAAGAGCACCTCGATGTCGGCCACACTGTCCACGTCCGCCGCCTCGGCGCCCGTGGCCGTGGCCGGGGCAGGCGGCGCCGCCTGCTTGCTGTCGCGCTGGCCGCTGGCCACGATGCGGGTCACGCGCGTCGCCAGCGGTATCACCGACGATTTGCCGAGCATGACTTGGGTAAGCGGGGCCACCACCACCGCCTTGCAATGCTTGCTGCCGCCAGCGCCGCCGGCGGGCGTTGCGCCGGAACCGCTTGCCGCGTTCGCGCAATGGGGCGCGGCCACCATGCCCGCCGTCGCGACACTGAGGGCCGCCATACGAATGTGCTTGTTCATGAGTCAGGTCTCCGTAGCTGTTCAAAAGCAGTTCATTGCCAGCACGCCGTGCTGGATCACTTCCACGCAATGACCGGGGCCGGGGGCGGCGGCGCGTTGCACCGCACGCGGCCGGCGCACTGGCGCCGGGGCTGGCCGCACGGCAGGGGCCTTGCGCACGCCGAGCAACTCGTCCTTGGTGATGCCGGCGGTGGCCACGGTCTTCTGGTCGACCTGGTTGCGCAGCACCAGCGAGAGGGTGCCGACGCTGCGCGCCAGGTCGAGTTTCTCGGAATCCTCTAGGCTCAGCTCGAGCGTGACGGCGCTGACCACCTTGGGCTTGGTGTCGTCGCGCCCGGCTTCCTGGGCGACGGCCAGCACCAGCACCCGCTCCAGCACCGTCTTGCTGATCTGCTTGCCTTCTTCGGCGCCGGATTTTTCCTGCTGCGCATTGACCATCACGTCGACATAGTTGCCGGGCAGGGCAAAGCCGGCCACGCCCACCACATCGTTGACGCGCACCGTCATGGCCCGCTTGCCCTCGGCGATGACGGCCGACAAGCCGCCCTTGGTGCCCAGTGGCGCCAGCTTGCCGTCGAGCAGTGGTTCGCCGCGCAGGATGTTGACCCGGGCGACCCGGTCCTGAAGCTCGGCGGCGCTCTTGAAAGCACCCGGCGGCGTGACGCCGGCCGGCCAGTCGAGGGTGGACAGCATGAGTGTGTTGAGCTTGCTGCCCGGCTCGATGTCGACCGCCGCCACCACCACCTTGTTGCCGGTGACGCCGCCCTGGCGCGCTACCCATCCGGCGGCGTACATGGCCGCCACCAGTCCGATAATGAGGGCGAATGCAATCAGCCCGAGTGCCTTGAGGTTTTTCATGGTGTACTCTTTCGCAGGTGTCAGACGAGGTTGAATTGCTGGGCGACCAGGCAGGCGGTGGTGCCGATGGCGATACTCACGCCATAGGCGAGCTTGCCGACCGAGGGCATGCTCCCCGGCGCCAGCTGCGGCTTGCCGCTGGCAATGGCGGACCAGAACATGGCGCGCATGGCGCCGCCGGCGTTGGCCAGCATCGGCCCCATGACGCGCTTGCGCAGGCCGAAGGCGAGGGCGGCGATCCCGGCGCTGAGCACGCAAAACAGCAGCGCCTGCAAGGTTGCGTGGAAGCCGAGGAAAGCGCCGACCATCGCCATCAGCTTGACGTCGCCGGCGCCCATCACGCCCATCGCGTACATCGGCAGCATGGCGCAAAAGCCGAGCAGCATGCCGGCCGGAGCCCAGGCCCAGCCGGCGTGCCAGACCGGCGGCACGATGCTGTTGTAGACCAGCGCGAAGACGATGCCGCCGAGCGTGATCAGGTTGGGAATGCGGAAGGTGCGGTAGTCGCACACGGCCGCCGCCACCAGCAGGGCCAGCAGCACCCCGGTACGCGGGTCGGTGACCAGCATGCCGAGCAGTTCGAAGAAGAGGGCGGTGTCGTTCATGGTGATGCGCCGGTGATGTTGTCGGGAATCGGCAAGGCCGGGTGGCGTTTGCGTGATCGGTGAGACGAGTATATTTAGGCGGGCTCGGCTGCGAATCGGCCGGATGTCCTGTCCGGCATGGGAGGGAAGGCCTGATTTGGGCGGGCGCACTAGTACAAATGTCATGCGCGGTGGCGGCCGGGGCGTGCTGTTTAAGGTGTAATATTGTAAGATTGGCAGCGGGGCGGCGGCCGTATTCTTGATTGGAGGTAAGTAATGGCAACAGCAACAGCAGGCAAGCTGGCACTCGCCCTGGCGATGGCGGCATTGCCATGTTGCAGCGCGCCAGTGGCGCCACGGTGGCTGCCAGCGCCGCCGGAGCGCAGGCGCTGCGCGCCGGCCTGGTCGGGCCGGACGATCCCCTGTGCAAGGCCAACGGGCCGGACCGCTTTCCCAAGGTGGCGCAGGTGGGCGAGGTGGCCGACGGCGCCATCCTGCGCGTCGGCCCGCTGGCCATCAAGGCCCACATGACGCCAGGCCACACCACCGGCGGCACCACCTGGACGTGGCAAGCGTGCGAGCAAAAGCGCTGCCTCGACGTGGTCTATACCGACCGCCTCAATCCCATTTCGCACGATGGGTTCCGCTTTTCGGGCAGCGCCACGATGCCGGAACGCGTGCGCTCGTGCCGCGCCTACGCCGCCAACGCCGGTCAGCGCCTGAACCGGCGCCTGGCCAGCGAAGCGTCGCAATGAGCGGTCCTGCATGATCCGGCGCTTCGTCGTGGTCGCGTCGCACCTGCTGCTCGTGGTGGGCGTGACGTTTGCCTGCGCGGGCGGCGCGGGCCGGTCCTGGCAGCGCGCGCTGCTGATCGTGCCGGCGCTGGTCAGCCTGGCGCCGCTGCCCTTGGCCATGATGGCGGACCTGAAGGGCCAGGCAAGCATGGCCAAGGCGCTGCTGTTGAGCGTTGTGCTGGCGCTGCCGGTCAGCGTGGTTCTGTTGCTTGTGCTGTTGCTGTGCAGGCGTTTGGACGGTGCCCGATGGCATTGAGCCGGCGCTGGTCGCAGGCCGCGCCAGGCGCGGCTGCTTGCATGCTGATGCTGCCGCACAGAAAGCGTAGACAGGTTACTATACGGGCGTATAATAATTCGCATGAACCGCCCATCCCAACAAATCGATGCCCGCCTGATCGCCTCCGGCATGGTCTTGCTGCCCCAGACCGGCTGCGCCGGCCTGTCGGTGCGCAAACTGGTCGAGCACGCCGGCGTCAACCTCGGCATGTTTCATTACCACTTCAAGAACAAGGATAATTTCCTGCGCGTGCTGCTGCAGCACATGTACGAAGAAATGTTCGCCGCCCTCACGCTGCGGGCGCAAGCGTCCCAGGGCGGCGCGCGCAGTCTCGATGGCGCGCTGCGCGTGCTGGCCGGCTTCGCCAGCGGCCACCGCCACCTGCTCCTGATGCTGCTGTCGGAAGCGCTGCGCGGCGAAGCGCTGGCGGCCGCGTTCCTGCGCGAGAACCTGCCGCGCCACATCGCCGTGCTGGCGCAACTGCTGCGCCAGGGCCAGGCCGAGGGCGACATCATCGACGCCCCGGTCATGCAACTGCTGCCGTTCGTGCTCGGGGCGATCGCCGGTCCCCTGTTCGCCGGCGGCGCGCTCGAACGCCTGCCCGGCGCCGCGCCCGAGCTGGCGGCGCTGGCGCAGCAGGCGCTGTTGTCCGATCAAGCCATCGCCGTGCGCATCGACCTGGCCATGCGCGCCATCCTGATCGCTCCGAAGGGGTTTGCGCCGCCATGAAACCATGCCTGTTCGCCGCGGCCGTGCCGTTGATCCTGTGCGCGGCCTGCGGCCATGCGCCCGACGACGCCTTTCCCGGCTACGCCGAAGGCGAGTACGTGCGCCTGTCGGCTCCCCTGGCCGGCACCTTGACCCAGGTACACCTGCGCCGCGGCGACCGGGTCCGGGCCGGCGCGCCGGCCTACGTGCTGGAACAAGCCAGCGAAACGGCGGCGCGCCAGGAAGCGCAAAGCCGGGTCGGGCGCGCCGAGGCCCTGCTGGCCGACTTGCGCAAGGGCGCGCGCAGCGACGAAGTGGCGGCGCTGGCGGGGGCGCTGCGCGAAGCCGAAGCGGCGCTGGCGCTGTCGCAGGCGAACCTGGAGCGCGAGCGCAAGCTGGTGGCCGACAAATTCATCGCGCGCGCCCGGCTCGATCAGTCGGCGGCGGCGCTGGCGGCCGACCGGGCCCGCGTGGAACAGGCGCGCGCGCGCCTGCGCGGGGCCGGGGCCAGCGCCCGCAGCGACCAGGTGGCGGCCGCCGAAAAGGAAGTCGAGGCGGCGCGCGCGCAGCTGTTGCAGGCCCAGTGGAAAGTCGACCAGAAAGCCCAGGCCGCGCCGGTGGGCGGCATGGTCAGCGAGGTCGCCTACCGCGCCGGCGAATGGGTGCCGGCCGGCGCGGCCATCGTCACCTTGCTGCCGCCGGCGAACATCAAGGCGCGCTTCTTCGTTCCCGAAACGGAACTGGGCAAGATCCGCGTGGGGCAGGGCGCGGTGATCGCCTGCGACGGCTGCCCCAAGCCGCTCAAAGGGCGCATCACGTTCATATCGCCCGAAGCCGAGTACACCTCGCCCCTCATCTACAGCAAGGAAAACCGCGCCGCGCTGGTGTTCATGGTGGAAGCGTCGCTTGATGCGGGACAGGCCGAACTCCATCCCGGCCAGCCGCTGACGGTGCGCACGGAGCCGCCGCCGTGAGCATCCCCTTGACGACTTCGGTGGGCGCGCCGGCCATCGTCATCGACGTCCAGGGCCTGACCAAGTCGTACGGCGGGCGCATCGTGGTCGACCATGTCGACATCCGCGTCGAGCGTGGCCGCATCTACGGCTTCCTGGGCCCGAACGGCAGCGGCAAGACCACCACCATCCGCATGCTGTGCGGCCTGCTCACGCCCGACCAAGGGCAGGGCCAGTGCCTTGGCTACGACATCCGCACCGAGGCGCGCCAGATCAAGAAGCAGGTCGGCTACATGACCCAAAAATTCGGCCTGTACGACGACTTGAGCATAGAAGAAAACCTCGACTTCGTGGCCCGCGTGTACCAGGTCGCCAAGCGGCGCGAGCGCATCGCCGGCACGCTCGAACGGCTTGGGCTGGCCAGCCGCCGCACGCAACTGGCCGGGTCGCTCTCGGGCGGATGGAAGCAGCGGCTGGCGCTGGCGGCCTGCCTGATCCACGACCCGCAACTGCTCCTGCTCGACGAACCGACGGCCGGGGTCGACCCGTCCGCGCGGCGCGAATTCTGGGACCAGATCCACGACCTGGCCGCCGCCGGCATGACGGTGCTGGTGTCGACCCATTACATGGACGAAGCGGAGCGCTGCCACCAGCTGGCCTACATCGCCTACGGCAAGCTGCTCGCGCGCGGCAGCGTGGCCGAGGTGATTGCCGGGGCCGGCCTGCGCACCTGGTCGCTCACCGGCCCGGACTTGAACAGCGCCGCCCACAGCCTGCGCGGCGCGCCCGGCATCCGCACGGTCGCGCCGTTCGGCATGACCTTGCATGTCAGCGCCGACTCGGCCGACGCGTTTGCGCAAGCGCTGGCCCGGCCAGGCCTGGCGCGGCTCGCCGCCACCCCGATCGAGACCAGCCTGGAAGACGTCTTCATCGCGCTGATGCAGGACGCGCAGGATAACTTCGGCGCAGCGGCGCCATGAACTGGCGGCGCATGCTGGCGGTGCTGCTCAAGGAACTGCGCCAGGTGGGGCGCGACCGGCTCACCTTCGGCATGATGGTCGGCATTCCGGTCATGCAGCTGATCCTGTTCGGCTTTGCCATCAACGGCGACGTGCGCCACCTGCCGCTGGCGGTAGCCGACCTTGACCGCAGCGTGTTTTCGCGGCGCCTGGTGGCGGCGCTGGAGACGTCGCAGTACTTCCGCACGGTGCGCCATGTGTCGGGCGCGCTGGAGGGCGACGCCTTGCTGGCGCGCGGCGAAGTGCAGTTCGTGCTGGTGGTGCCGGGCGACTTTTCGCGCAAGCTGGTGCGCGGCGAACGGCCGGCGATCCTGCTGGCGGCCGACGCCACCGATCCGGCCGCCACCGGCAACGCGCTGGCCTCGGTCAACGCGATCGCCGCGCGCGCCATCGGCGCGGAGCTGCGCGGGCCGCTGGCGCGCTTGCGGCCGGTCGAGGCGCCGTACGAGATCCGCAGCCAGCGCCGCTACAATCCGGAAGGGCTGACCCGCTACAACATCGTGCCCGGGCTGATGGGCGTGATCCTGACCATGACGATGGTGATGATGACGGCGCTGGCCATGACGCGCGAGCGCGAACGCGGCACCATGGAAAACCTGCTGGCCACGCCGGTCTCGCCGCTCGAAGTCATGATCGGAAAAATCGTGCCGTATATCCTGATCGGTTACATCCAGGTGGGCGTGATTTTGCTGGCATCGTGGCTGGTGTTCGACGTGCCGATGGTGGGCAGCCTGGCGCTGTTGTCCGGCGCGCTGGTGCTGTTCATTGCCGCCAACCTGGCGATCGGCTTCACCTTTTCGACCATCGCGCGCAACCAGATGCAGGCGATGCAGCTGACCTTCTTTTTCTTCCTGCCGTCGATGCTGCTGACCGGGTTCATGTTCCCGTTCCGGGGCATGCCGGGGTGGGCGCAGGCGATCGGCGAAGTGCTGCCGCTGACGCACTTCTTGCGTATCACGCGCGGGATCATGTTGAAGGGGAACGGGCTGGCCGAAGTGCTGCCGCATGCATGGCCGATCGCGCTGGCGATGGGTGTCGCCGGCAGCGTCGCCATGCTGCGCTATCGCCAGACCCTGGACTGAACGACCGGCTGCCAGGGTTTTGCAACTGAGCCGGCGCTGGCGCGCGGCTTGCGGCGGCGCCGGATCAGCGCGCCGATGCCGATCACGCCGCCCAGGGCGATCCCGGCAACGGAGGGGTCAGACCCCGGTTTTTCGAGGGGTCAGACCCCGGTTTTTCGAGGGGTCAGACCCCGGTTTTTCGGTTAGGGGTCTGACCCCGGTGTTAAGTCCCCGGTTAGGGGGCTGACCCCGGTATTAAGTCCCCGGTATCACACGCCCTGGTCAGCGCTGGCGCGCGGCTTGCGGCGGCGCCGGATCAGCGCGCCGATGCCGATCACGCCGCCCAGGGCGATCCCGGCAACCGGCAGCGGCACCGGGCTCGATGCCTTCGGCGGCGGCGTACTGGCGTCGCGCAGCGCGTCGGGAAACGGGCGCGGCCCCACCGGGACGATTTTCCAGTCGGCCTGGTTGGGCGGCGTGCGCTGCCTGTATTCGCTGAACGAAAACACCGGGTTCGATCCCATCACGCGGCTCGACGGTATTTGCGGAATGCGCACCAGCACCAGCGCCTCGATATCGCCCTGCAGCTGCTTTTCGTAGGCGGTCAGCTTGCGCGCCTTGCCCTTGGTCGCGCCCACCAGTTGCAGCAGGTCGTTGCCGGCCGCCTCGAACGCCACCGCCGGATACAGGCGCACCTGTTCTTCGGTCAGGTAATCGTACATCTTGCGCCCGCTGGCCAGGCTCATGTCCTTGGCCGACAGGTAAGCGTACGCGCCCAGCGCCTTGAGGTTGCTGGTCGGTCCGCGCTGCGGCACGTTCCAGCCCAGCCCCTTGAACACGTCCAGGCTGATGCCGGCGCAGTTGGCCTTCGCATGCTGGTAGGTGAAGTCGTGGCGGTAGAACTGGTTGAACACGCGCTGTACGCCACCCTGGTAGGCCGCCGCCGTGCGCGCGTTGCTCAAGACCGCCACCAGCATGTACGAGGGCCGGTAATACTGCTGGCCGCTGTTGAGGTCCATCAGGTAGTTATCCATCGGGACCGGCGCGGCGATGATGCCTTTTTCGCTGACCGAATCGAGGTTGTAGAAGTTATTGACGATCCAGTCCGACCATTCGCCCTCGCGCCCGAGGTAGCCGGTGGCGACCGCGAAGTGGCCGCCGTAGGCTTCGTCGTCGTCGCCCTGGGCGCCGTTGAGCATCACGCCGATGACCGGCTTGTCCTGCCACTGGCGGGCCTGGCCGGGTTTGCGCTCCCACAGCAGGCGGGTCGAGAACGGGCTCGCCGCGCCGCCGCCTTCCGCGCGCACGTAGGTGGCGAAGCTTTCGTCCTTGCCCAGCGGCTGCGCGCGCAGCTTGGCCTGGTCGATCGCGAAGTCCTTGGGCCAGACGGTGCGCGCGACGAACGACGACTTGCCGTCCGCCTCGCTGTAGGTGCCGCGCATGCGCACTTCGCGCTGGGCGAAGAAGGCGGTGGTCTTGGGGTCCCAGTACGACAGGTTGCTGGCCAGTTTGGGCGCCAGCGCCAGGCTTGTGACGGCATCGTCGCTGCTGCGCACGTGGGCGCCGTCGGCCAGGATGTGGGCGTCATCGAGAATGTGCGGGGCGCCCAGCCACACCAGGCCGGGGAGCGCCAACTGGTTGCTGGCGCCGTCCGGCGCCCACTCCTTGGTCCCGCGCACGATATCGCCGCCGCGCTTGAAGCTCGATACCGGCTGCGACGGCAGCGGCACCGCCAGCACTTCGTTCTGGAAATACCACAGGCCTTGCTTGATCGTGACGCAGTCCGGGCAGTTGCCATTGCTGAGCCGAAATTGCATGGATGGCAGCAGCCCGAGTCGTTCTCCGGCGAGCGCGCTTTTCAGCCCTGCCGGTTCGGTTGCCTGTGTGCCTGCCGACATCAGCAGCACGCCGGCACCGAGTAAAGAACGGGTTTTCAACATAGGTTGTCCTTGAGCGTGAATGAGTAAAACCGCAAGCTTGCAAATCTACACGTGTTGCGTGACATCGCCATGATTAAACTGCTTTAGAGCAAGAAGAAGGATGGAAAAGACACATTTTCCGACGTTTTGTTGTGATCACGGAAACAAGTAGTCAGCTTCTGTCTGATTGTCGGCAAGACAAGCATCCGCTCGGCGCCCGTTGCACGGCGCCCGTTGCACGGCGCCGGCTTAATCGAGCGTCCAGACGTGTTGCATTTTGATAACGCCCTGCACCGGCTTCGTGCCGAGGCGCGCCGCACGGAAGCGGCAGCGCGACAGTGCGACGATGGTGGCCTCATCCCACAGGCGATGGCCGGCGCTTTGCTCGACGCGCGCCGTGAGCACGCGGCCATCGGCCCCGATGACAAACGCGATCCTGACCGGATCGAGCTCGTCGACCCGGATGCGCGTGGTGGGCCATTGCGGCGCCGGGCAGGAGCCAGGGACAAGGAATGCGGGGGTGCGGGCGGGGGAGGCCGCATGCACCTGCGCTGGCTGGGCCAGCAACAACAGACACGCGGGGAACAGAAAATGACGCATAAATCAGGCTGTGTTCAACATGGTTGCACTGGCAAGGACGCCAATGTACACCATCGCTCGCGCACAGCCCGATTTATCGGTGTTTGCCGCGCCTGGTTTTACAGCTGGCTCATGCCGCCATCGACAATCAGTTCGGTGCCGACCACGAAGGCCGATTCCGGCGCCGACAGGAACAGCACCGCACTGGCCACTTCGTCGGGCGTACCGAAACGCTTGAGCGGAATCTGGCCGACCACCGAGGCCACCATCGCGTCGAGCTGCCCGGGCGCCAGTCCGAGGCGGCCGTAGATCGGCGTCGTCACCGGCCCCGGACTGACCACGTTCACGCGCACGCCGCGTTCGAGCAGTTCGGCCGACAGCGTTTTGGCGAACGAGATCAAGGCCGCCTTGCTGGCCGCGTACACCGACGAATTGGGCATGCCGATATGGGCATTGATCGATCCGTTCAGGACCACCGCCGCGCCACGGTTGAACAATGGCGTGAGCGCCTGGATGGTGAAGTAGGCGCCCTTGACGTTGATGTCGAAGGTCTGGTCCCACAGCGCCGCGTCGATGCTGTCGAACGGGGCGAACTTGGCCACCGCCGCATTCACGAACAGGGCGTCGAGCGTGATGCCCTGCCGCGCCAGCTGCGCCGCCAGTTCCTTGGCCGCGCCGATATCGCCCTGGTCGATCCGCAGCGCCAGGGTGGCGCCGCCGATCTGTTCCCTGGCCTGGTCGAGCGTGGCCTGGTCGCGCCCCGTGATGATGACGCGCGCGCCTTCCCTGGCGAAGGCGGCGGCGGTGGCCAGGCCGATCCCGCTGTTGCCGCCAGTGACGAGAACGGTTTTGTTTGCAAAGCGCTTCATGGTGAAACTCCTGTCTGTGTCGAGTGGAGCGGCGAAGAGTGCCGCGTCAAAACCACTATAGAATCAATGAATCCATCAATCAAAGCCGTCAATATTGATGCTATATTCAGCTTTTGTGAATGATGGGAAGCGCCATGGACCGTCTGCGTGCGATGGAAGTGTTTGTGGAGGTGGTGCGCAAGAACGGCTTTGCGCGCGCGGCGGCCGCGCTCGATACCTCGCCGGCCAACGTGACCCGCATCGTGGCCGACCTCGAAGCCCATCTCGGCACGCGCCTGCTGAACCGCAGCTCGCGCAAGATGTCGCTGACCGACAGCGGCGAAGAGCTGTACCAGCGCGCCAAGACCATCGTCGAAGACATGGCCGAAGTCGAAGCCATCGCCGCGTCTTCGCGGCAGCCGCGCGGCCTGTTGCGCATCAATGTGCCGGTCAGCTTCGGCATCGCCCACCTGGCGCCCTTGTGGCCGCGTTTCATGGCGCAGTATCCGCAAGTCGAACTCGAGATCGCCCTGATCGACCGCGTGGTCGACATCGTCGAAGAGGGCTACGACCTGGCCGTGCGCATCTCGCGCCAGGGCTCCGCCTCGCATGCGGCGCGCAAGCTGGCCACCTCGCGCAACGTCTGCTGCGCCGCTCCGGCCTACCTGGCGCGGCACGGCACCCCGCGGGCGCCGGCCGACCTGCGCGAGCACCAGTGCATCGGTTACAGCTACGCGGTGGCCGGCGACGAGTGGCACTTTACCGACGACAGCGGCGCCGCCCACGCGGTCAGGGTACGCTGCGCGCTGCGCACCAACAATGGCGACACCAGCCGCGCCGCCGCGCTGGCGGGGCTGGGCGTGGTCTGCCATCCGACCTTCCTGATCGGCCCCGCGCTGCGCGACGGGCGCATGGTGGCGCTGCTGCCGGGCTACCGGCTGCCCGATATCGACGTGCTGGCGGTGTACCCGAGCCGGCGCCAGTTGAGCGCCAAGGTGCGCGCCATGATCGATTTTCTGGCGGCCGAACTGAGTGGAACGGCGCCATGGGACAGAAACTGAGATAGACTTGCCTTTTCATTCCACTCGCATGTAAACACGATGGCGATCCTGTCCGAACTGGTTTTGTATCCGATCAAGTCCTGCGCCGGCATCTCCGTGCGCGAAGCCACGCTGACCCGCTCCGGCCTGTCGGTCGACGCGGTGTACGACCGCGAATGGATGCTCATCGACGAGCATGGGCAGTTCCTCACGCAGCGCGAGCATCCGCGCATGGCGCTGATCGTGCCGCGCCTGTTGTCCGACACGCTCGAGCTGCGCGCGCCGGGCATGCTGCGCCTCGAAATCCCGCTCGGCCTGCCCGACCCCGACCACGAAGTCACGCGCGAAGTGACGGTCTGGGAAGACACGGTGCTGGCCTACGACTGCGACGAAACCACCGCCACCTGGTTTTCGAAAGCGATCGGCGTGCCGTGCCGGCTGGTGCGCTTCCACGCCACCGCCACCCGTTTTTCGAGCACCAAGTGGACCGGCGGATCGGCCGAGCCGACCCTGTTTTCGGACGGCTATCCGATCCTGGTGGTGGGCCAGGCCTCGCTCGACGACCTGAATCAGAAAATGCAGGCGGCCGGGCGCGCTGCGCTGCCCATGAACCGCTTCCGCCCGAATATCGTCATCGAAGGCATCGAGGCCTTCGAAGAAGACTACGCCGACCATTTTGCGCTGGGCGAAGCGCGCCTGAAACCGGTCAAGCCCTGTTCGCGCTGCCCGATTCCGGCGGTCGACCAGGCCAGCGGCGAGCCGGGCCCCGATCCGCTCGACATCCTGCGCAGCTACCGCAGCAAGCCGGCCATGGACGACAAGATCTGTTTTGGCATGAATGCGATCGTGACCGACGGCGATGGCGAGCGCCTGCAGGTGGGCCAGCCGGTGACCATGACGCTGGCGTTCTGAGGCCGCGGGCAGCCCTGCAAATACGACACGGCGCAGTTTTTCGTTTTCAAGGCCGGCCGGATGGCGTAAGGTGGCACAATTGTCGAGGTCGACAGGAAAAAGGTGGGAACCGTATGCATGATCCCGGCGCCGCGGCGCGCGATGTGGAAGCCGAAAACGAGTCCTTGCGCGCGCGCCTGGACTATCTGGTGGAGCAGGCCGAGCGCAATCACGAGATCATGTGCCGGCACCAGGCGTTCGACCTCGAGATCGTCGGTTCCGACAGCTTCCAGGCGCTGATCGGCACCATCTTCGGCAGCCTGCCGTCGATTGCCGGTCTCGATATCGTCACACTGAGCCTGGTCGACCAGGACGCCGACATCCGCACCGTGATGGACAAGCTGGGGGTGGACTTCAACGATTTCCCGCACATGATTTTCGTGGACGCGGTGGCGGCGCTGGGCTTCGTGCCGTCGCGCAGCGAGGTGTTTACCGGCCCGCCCAAGCCGATGCTGGGGCCTTACCATCCGGCCGGGCACCAGCCGATGTTCCCCAACCAGCCGCCCGGCCTGCAAAGCATCGCGCTGGTGCCGCTGCTGCGCAACAAGCGCCTGATCGGCAGCCTGAATCTGGGCAGCCTCGATCCGACCCGCTTCACGCCGGCCATGGCCACCGACTTCATCGAGCACATGGCGTCGATCATCGCGATTTGCCTGGAAAACGTGATCAGCAACGAGATGCTCAAGTATATCGGCCTGACCGATTCGCTCACCGGGGTGTACAACCGGCGCTACATCGACCGTCGCCTGCTCGAAGAAATCGGCCGCGCGCGGCGCCAGGCGTACCGTATTTCGTGCCTGTACATCGACATCGACCATTTCAAGCAGGTCAACGACAGCAGCGGGCACCAGGGCGGCGATGAAGTGCTGCGCGAGGTGGCCGCGCGCATCAAGACCGAGCTGCGCCTGTCGGATGCGCTGGGGCGCTTCGGGGGCGAGGAATTCGTGGTGCTGCTGATCGATGCGAACCTCGACAGCGCGATCCAGGTGGCGCAGCGGATCTTGCACAGCATCGCGGGCGCGCCGTTCGTCTTGTCGACTGGGGAAAGCCTGCGTATTTCGGTGTCGATCGGGGCGGCCACGTTAGACGATTTCGAGCGCGATCATGCGATCGAAGGCGTGGCGCAGGAGTTGGTGGCGCATGCGGATTCGGCGCTGTACAAGGCGAAAGAGGGCGGGCGCAACCGGGTGGTGTCGTTTACCTGACCATTAGCCCGTCGTCTGAGCGGGGGCGACGGCATAGGGGCTAATGCAGCAAGCGCTCCTCGGCGCGGTTCACGGCATCGGCCGACCCGCGCAGCACCACCACATCGCCCACTTCCAGCTGCGTGAGCGGCGTCACATCGAGCCGCTCCTTGCCGCGCCGGACCGTGGTCACATCGGCCCCCAGCTGGCCCAGGTCCAGCTGGTCGATGCGCTTGCCGACCGACGCCGCATCTTCGCGCAGGGTCACCGAATGGAGCCGCACGAACAAATGCTCCGGATCGTCGCTGACGTCGCCGCTGCCATGAAAATACCCGCGCAGCGACGCGTAGCGCTCGTCGCGCGCGCTCTGCACCCGATGCACCACGCGCCGCAGCGGCACGCCCATCATCACCAGCGCGTGCGATGCGAGCATCAAACTGCCCTCCAGCGCTTCCGGCACCACTTCCGCCGCCCCCGCCTTTTTCAGCACATCGAGATCGGTATCGTCGTAACTGCGCACGATCACCGGCAAGGCCGGCGCCAGCTCATGCACCAGGTGCAGCACCTTGATCGCCGACGGCGTGCTGGCATACGTGATCACCAGCGCGCTGGCGCGGTAAATCCCGGCCGCCACCAGGCTTTCGCGGCGCGCCGCGTCGCCGTACGACACATGCGCGCCGGCCGCCTGCGCTTCCTGGACCCGCTCCGGGTCCAGGTCGAGCGCCTGGTAAGCCACTTTTTCCTCGGTCAGCAAGGTCGCCAGGGTCTGGCCGCTGCGCCCGAAGCCGGCGATGATCACGTGCTTCTGGGTCGACATGGTGCGGCTGGCGATTTGCGTCAACTGGAGCGACTGCATCATCCACTCGTTGGACGCGACCTTCATCACGATCTGGTCCGACCTGGCGATGATGAACGGCGCCACCAGCATCGACAGCACCATCGACGCCAGCACCAGCTGGATGATGAAGTCGTCGATCAGGCGCGCGCCGGAGGTCAGGTTGAGCAGCACGAAGCCGAATTCCCCCGCCTGCGCCAGCGCCAGGCCGGTGCGCATCGACACGCCGTCGGATGCGCCGAACATCTTGGCCAGCACCGCGATCAGGGCGAACTTGAGCAGCACGGGCAGCACCAGCAAGAGCAGCACCAGCCACCAGTTTTCCAGCACCAGACCGACATTGAGCAGCATGCCGACGGTGATGAAAAACAGCCCGAGCAGCACATCGCGGAACGGCTTGATGTCTTCCTCCACCTGGTGCTTGTACTGGGTCTCGGAGATCAGCATGCCGGCCACGAACGCGCCCAGCGCCAGCGACAGGCCGGCGTGCTCGGTGATCCAGGCCGCGCCCAGGGTGATCAGGAGCAGGTTGAGCATGAACAGCTCCTGCGAGCGGCGCTTGACGACGATGGTGAACCACTTGCGCATGATCTTCTGGCCGATGAACAGCAGCAGCACCAGCACGATCACCGCTTTCACGCCGGCCCAGGCCAGCGTTTCGGCCAGTTCCTCCGGGGGTTTACCGAGCGAGGGAATCAGGATCAGGAGCGGCACCACCGCCAGATCCTGGAACAGCAGGATGCCGATGATCTTGCGGCCATGCCCGCTTTCGAGTTCGAGCCGCTCGGTCAGCATCTTGACCACGATCGCGGTCGAGGACATGGCCAGCGCGCCGCCCAGCGCGAACGCGGCCTGCCAGGTGATTTTCAGGCCCGGCAGCTGGGTCGCCAGCAGCCAGCCAAACAGCATGGTGGCGACGATGGTGAGCACCACCTGGGCCATCCCCAGGCCGAACACGATGCGCCGCATCGCCATCAGCTGCGAGAGGGAGAATTCGAGCCCGATCGAGAACATCAGGAACACCACACCGAATTCGGCCAGGGTTTCGGTGGTTTTGCTGTTTTCGGCCAGTCCCAGGGCGTGCGGGCCGATCAGGATGCCGACGGCCAGGTAACCGAGCATCGGCGGCAGGTGCATCATGCGGAAAGCGACCACGCCCAGTACGGCGCTGCCTAACAGAAGGAGGGTGAGTTCTAGTCCTGAAAACATGCGGTGCCGTGTAAAGGATTGGTAAAGGACGAGCGAAAACACGGGGTAACCACGATTTCTGCGTCTGGCAAGTTTTTTGCTTTCGCAATTCGTTTATACTTCTGCCATGAGTGTAACCCATGAAAAAACAATGCTGAAAGCTTTTGACAAAAACCTCACGCAACGCGCCATGCGACTGGCCCGCGAGACCTTGGAAATCGAAGCGGACGCCATCCGCGCCCTGCACGCGCGCCTGGAGACCGACGACAGCGTCGGCCAGGCCGTCGGCCTGCTGATGGCGTGCGGCGGGCGCGTGGTGGTCTCCGGCATGGGCAAGTCGGGCCATATCGCGCGCAAGATCGCCGCCACCCTGGCCTCGACCGGCACCCCGGCCATGTTCGTCCACCCCGGCGAAGCGGCCCACGGCGACCTTGGCATGGTCACCGCGCAGGATGCCTTCATCGCCATCTCGAATTCCGGCGAGACGGCCGAACTGATGTCGATCCTGCCGATCATCAAGCGCATGGGCGCACCGCTGATCGCCATGACCGGCAACCCGCAATCGAGCCTGGCGCTGCTGGCCGACGTGCACCTCGACGTCTCGGTGGCCAAGGAAGCCTGCCCGCTCAACCTGGCGCCGACCGCCAGCACCACCGTCACCCTGGCGCTGGGCGACGCGCTGGCCGTGGCGCTGCTCGACGCCCACGGCTTTAAAGAAGAAGATTTCGCCCGCTCGCATCCGGGTGGTGCGCTGGGACGGCGCCTGCTGACCCACGTGCGCGACGTCATGCGCAGCGGCGACGCGGTGCCGGCCGTAACTGCCGATGTGTCGCTCTCGGTGGCCCTGCTCGAAATCACCCAGAAGGGCATGGGCATGACCGCCATCGTCGACGCCGCCGGTCATCCGGTCGGCGTATTTACCGACGGCGACCTGCGCCGGCTGATCGAGCGCGTGCAGGATTTCACGAAGATCACCATCCGCGACGTGATGCACGCCGACCCGCGCCGCGTCGGTCCCGACCAGCTGGCGGTCGACGCGGTGGCCATCATGGAACAATTTCGCATCAACCAGATGCTGGTGGTCGATGCCGACGGCAAGCTCGTTGGCGCCCTGCATATCCACGACCTGACCCGCGCCAAGGTGATCTGACATGAGCGAGCCCGCAAACCAACTGGCCCACATGCAGCGCGCCGCCGCCGTCAAGGTCATGATTTTCGACGTCGACGGCGTCCTCACCGACGGCAGCCTGACCTACGGCCCCGATGGCGAAGCGACCAAGACCTTCAATGTGCTCGACGGCCTGGGCATCCAGCTGCTGCAAAAGAGCGGCGTGGCCACCGCCATCATCAGCGCGCGCCAGTCGCCGATCGTGGTGCGGCGCGCGGCCGACCTGGGCATCATGCACGTCCACCAGGGCATCCACGACAAGCGCGTGGCCTTTGCCAAACTGCTGGAAGCGACCGGCGTCAGCGCCGCGCAATGCGGCTACATCGGCGACGACGTGATCGACCTGCCGCTGCTGCTGCAGGTCGGCTTTGCCGTCACCGTGCCGACCGGGCATCCGGAAGTGCAGTACCGCGCCCATTACGTCACCAAGGCCGGCGGCGGGCGTGGCGCGGTGCGCGAAGTGTGCGACCTGGTCATGCGCGCGCAAGGCACCTACGACGCGGCGCTGGCGCCGTACTTCGCCTGATGCACGCCACAGGAGACCACCATGCATAAGCGCACCGCACACCGCTGGCGCCTGACCGCGATCATGGTGGTCGGGACCTTCTTCGCCTTCGGCACTTTCTGGCTGGTCCAGCTGGCGCAGAACGCCGACGCCACGGTCGATCCGAACACCTTCAAGAATGAACCCGACTACATCGTCGAACAATTCAGCTTCGTGCGCATGACACCCGAGGGCAAGCCGCGCTACCTGGTGTCCGGCGCCAAGCTCACGCACCGCCCGATCGACGATTCGTCCGATGTCGAGCTGCCGGTGCTGCAGGGCGTCGCGCCCGGCCAGCCGCTCACCACCATCACCTCGCAGCGCGCGCGCATCCGCCACGCCCAGAACCAGGCCGACCTGATGGGCGACGTCAAGGTGGTGCGGCCGGAGTCGCCCAACAACCGCGCGATGCAGCTCAAGACCGAAGCACTGACCGTCTTTACCGACGAAGACCGCATGACGTCCGACCAGCCGGTCCAGGTCACGCTGGGCAATTCCACCATCAGGGGAACCGGCATGGAAGCGAACAACGCAACGCGCGAGCTCAAGTTCGCCAGCCGCGGGCAGATCGTGTATCCACCGAAAGCGGCGCGCGCAGCGCCAACCATCACAGGTAAACCACAATGAAAAAATTCCTAGCCATCGCCCTGCTCGGCCTGGCCGCGGCCACCGCGTCCGCCGAAAAGGCCGATTCCGCCAAGCAGGCGGTGATCACCTACGATTCCCTGGAGACCAATGAAGTGACCCAGGTGACGATCCTGACCGGGAACGTGGTCGTCACCAAGGGCACGCTGATTCTCAAGTCGGACCGCGCCGTCATCAAGGAGACGCCCGAAGGCGACATGTTCGTGACCCTGACCGCCAGCGCCGGCAAGGCTGCCACGTTCCGCCAGAAGCGCGACGGCGGCCCCGACCTGTGGATCGAAGGCCAGGCCCAGCGCATCGAATACGATGAACGCAACGACATGATGAAGCTGTTCTCGAACGCCAAAATCCGCCAGCTCGAGGGCCAGAAACCGACCAACGAAATCGAAAGCGAATTCATTTCCTACGACAGCCGCAAAGAGGTGTTCGTGGCGCGTAATGACGCCAGCGGCGCCAACAAGCCGGGCCAGGGGCGCGGCACCATGATCATCGCCCCGCGCAAGCCGCGCGCCGCGCCGGCCACGCCGGCGTCCAGCGCGCCGGCGGTGACGCCCGCACCAACGCCGGCGCCCGCGCCGACCACCACGCCAGCTGCGGGAAATCCATGATCGAACCGAAAAATTGCGGCAGCACGCTGATCGTGCGCGGCCTGCAGAAAAGCTACGGCAAGCGCCTGGTCGTGCGCGACGTCTCGTTGCAGGTCGACTGCGGCGAAGTGGTCGGCCTGCTCGGCCCGAATGGCGCCGGCAAGACCACCTCGTTCTACATGATCGTCGGCCTGGTGCCGTCGGACGCGGGCACGATCGATATCAGCGGGGTCGATATTTCGAGCCTGCCGATTCACCGGCGCGCCGCGCTCGGCCTGTCGTACCTGCCGCAGGAAGCGTCGGTGTTCCGCAAGCTGACCGTGGAAGAAAACATCCGCGCCGTGCTGGAGCTGCAAAAGGTCGACGGCAAGTCGCTCACCAAGGCGCAGATCAACGAACGCTTAGATACCCTGCTGGCCGACCTGCAGATCGAAAAACTGCGCGAGAACCAGGCCATGTCGCTCTCCGGCGGCGAGCGGCGCCGGGTCGAGATCGCGCGCGCGCTGGCGACCAACCCGCGCTTCGTGCTGCTCGACGAACCGTTCGCCGGGGTCGATCCGATCGCCGTCATCGAGATCCAGCGCATCGTGCGCTTCCTCAAGCAGCGCGGCATCGGCGTTTTGATCACCGACCATAACGTGCGCGAAACGCTGGGTATCTGCGACCGCGCCTACATCATCAACCAGGGTGCGGTGCTCGCCTCCGGTCGTCCCGACGATATCATCGCGGATGAATCCGTGCGTCGGGTCTACCTGGGCGAACACTTCCGGATGTAGGCATGAAACAGTCCCTTCAACTACGCACTTCCCAGCACCTCGCGCTCACGCCCCAGTTGCAGCAGTCGATCCGGCTGCTGCAGTTGTCGACCCTGGAACTGCACCAGGAACTGGAACAGCTGTTGAGCGACAATCCGCTGCTCGAACGACTCGACGATCCGCTCGATCATTCGGTGCGCCTGTTGGGCGATGGCGCCATCAGCAGCACCTCGACGCCGACCGAAGCGCCGCCCGAGCCGGGTGCGCAGGATGCGCCGGCGCCAAGCGAAGGCGAGACCTTCGAAGGCGGCGAAGCGGACAGCCCGGCCAGCAATGACAACGATGGCGAGTGGGGCGACCTCGGTCGCGCCAAGACGCCCGACGACGAGGATTCGCGCCCGCAGCTCGAAGCATCGAGCATCACCTTGCGCGAGCACCTGATGGAGCAGATGCGCGTGACCGTGCTCGAAGCGCGCGACCGGGCGCTGGTCGAACTGATCGTCGACGCCATCGACGACAACGGCTACCTGACCGAGTCGCTCGAAGAGATCCACGAGCGCATGCCGCCCGAGCTGGAGATCGAGATCGAGGAACTGCGCACCGTGCTGGCGCTGCTGCAAAGTTTCGATCCGAGCGGCGTATGCGCGCGCAATGCGTCCGAATGCCTGGCGCTGCAGATCCGGCGCATGCCCGGCGTGCCGATGGTGACGCGGCGCATGGCGCTGACCATCGTCGAAAACCACCTGACCTGGTTCGCCCAGCGCGAATTCAACAAGCTGAAAAAAGCGCTCGACTGCGACGATGAAGACTTGCGCGAGGCGCAGACCGTGATCCGCCAGTGCAATCCGCATCCGGGCGCGGAGTTCGCGTCCGACGTGTCGGACTACGTGGTGCCGGACGTGATCGTGCGCAAGGCAAAAAACGGCTGGTCGGTGATGCTCAATAACGACGTGATGCCGCGCCTGCGCGTAAACAGCATGTACGCCGCGCTGCTCAAGCAGGGCAAGGGCGAAGGGCAGATGGGCGCGCAGCTGCAGGAAGCCAAATGGCTGATCAAGAACATGCGCCAGCGCTTCGACACCATCTTGCGGGTGGCCGAAGCGATCGTCGAACGCCAGCGCAATTTCTTTTCGCACGGCGCGGTGGCGATGCGCCCGCTGGTGCTGCGCGAAATCGCCGACACGCTTGGCCTGCACGAAAGCACGATCTCGCGCGTGACCACGCAAAAGTACATGATGACGCCGCACGGCATGTTCGAGCTGAAGTATTTTTTCGGCAGCCACGTGGCCACCGAAGCGGGCGGCGAAGCGTCATCGACGGCGATCCGGGCGCTGATCGTGCAGCTGACCAGCGCCGAAGATCCGAAGAGCCCCCTGTCGGACAGCAAGATCGCCGACATGCTGGGCGAGCAGGGCATGGTGATTGCGCGCCGCACGGTTGCCAAGTACCGCGAAGCGCTCAAGATTCCGCCGGTCGCCCTGCGCAAGTGCCTGTGACCGGGCGGGCAGGTGTGCGCAGCGCTTACAGGAACTCCGGGTAGTCGCGCAAGAGCGACTTTTCCAGTTGCTCGACGTTGCCGAAGAAGTCGAATTCCCCGCCGCCCGAGATGCGCCGTCCCGCATCCCAGCTGCGCCAGGCGCGCTGTGTATCTTCGCTCCTGTAAAGCGCCATTGCCATGCCGCCGTAGGCTGACGCCATTGCCGGATTGGCCTGCAGCGCCTTGGCGTACAACGCAGCCGCTTCGCGGTACCTGCCCAACTCTTTGAGGTTATCGGCTTCAAACAGCATCAGGACATGTTGCTTGCGCGTGGTGTGCTTGCGCAGGTCCTGCAGCGTGACGTTGGCCGCTTCCAGTTCCGCCGTGGTCTTCTTGTCGTCCATGACGGCATCGAGCCGGATCACCTCCGGGTTGGCCTTCCCCAGCGCGCGCTGCTCTGGCGTGCGCGTGATCGAAGCGCCCCCCGAGAATATCCATTCGTTCAAGCCCAGCACGGCGTCCAGCGGCCGATTATCTGCGTGCGCCTGCGCGATTTCGCGCTCGGCCGCCTGCCTGGCCGCAGCCGTCGGCGGGGCCGCGTCGAGCACCTTGTCGATCTCGTCGCCCTGCGGCGCACGCGGCTTGTAGGCGGCCAGACTGTAAGCGGCCGGCGCGCCTTGCTTGACGGCGCTGACCGTATAGGTACGCGTTTCGCTGTAGCCCTCGATCTGCTTGTGGTACGTGACCAGGCTGGCCGGCAGGCGTTGCTGGGCGGAGAGGCGCGTCAGCACGCGCGGATGGGCGCCGAAATTGCGCAGGACGCGTGCGAACATGGCCGCGTCGGCGGCGCTGACGCTGGTACCGCCCGGGCCGAGACTGGCCATGCGAATGCCGTTCACTGCCAAAACCGTGGCGCCGCCTTCGCTCGACTCGGTCAGCGTACGCGCCCCCTCCTCGAGCGACAGATTGTTTTCCAGCTCGATCAAACCGTAGGCCGGCGTGAAGCTGCCCTTCTTTCTGATGGCGAGCAGGCGATAGCCAATGGTGTCGAACATCGAATACCTTACATAGCTGCGGCTTGCCTGGTCGATCTGGTAGCGGCGCCGCGTCACCAGGTCGAGAATCGTGGTTTCCTTCGCGTCCTGTACGGTCAGATAGCGTTCGCCCTGCACGACCTTGAATGTATGCGTTTCGTTCGGTATGGGTACGCCGCCGCGCGTCGCGCCGGTGTAGTCGATAGCGACATGCAGGTCGTAGGTAATGGCGGCGCACGCCGGCGCGCCAGCGGCGCCCAGGGTACCCAGCATCGCCAGGCGCAGCAGGGAAGTGGAAGTGGATCGCGTGAACATGGTGGCCCGCTATGGTGGTGATAGTGAGTATGGTCACTCAACCTGATGGGTTTCGGCGCCATTTTGATCACGTAGCGTGATGGGCGATGGGGTGACCCCCGCAAGGAACTTGAACAAATGCTCCTATTGGGGGAGTCTTCGGTTTCCTAAG